>NZ_CP009621.1:3170000-3460000 GCF_000973725.1 Pontibacter korlensis
CGCTGGCCAAAGCCGAGGTGGACTTTGGCCTGGCCGCTGTGGCCCATAACCTGCGCAAAGTAGCCCGAAAGGGAGTAAAAGCCTTCGAAGAGGCGCTGGAAAGGGCCGCCTCCGGCCTCTCTGGCGCGCTGAAACAGCCGACCGCGGCTCATGCTTGCTTGCTGGACCACTTTTCCGCCTTTTTCAGCCCGAGACGAGCCGTTCTCTACATGGCCGCCTGAAAAACAATAGCAACCGGATAAACGCAAAGAGGGCGCCCTTTTAGGACACCCTCTCCTTTGTTCGTTCTAACTCAGCCTAACTGGCTTGCTTTATACTTTGGGTATAAACATAGTTAACAAAATCATCCAGGGTATAAACCGGCACCTCATCAGGGATGGTAAGGTGAAAGGCCTTCTCCACTTTCAGGATTACGTCTACCACATCCACAATATCAAGACCTAGCTCAGTTAGATCTCTTACCTGGAGAAGGCGGTTTGGGTGGACTTTGGTTACCGAGCTGATGATGGTCACCACCTCGTTTTGTATGGCCTGTGTAGTTGTTTGTACAGTGTTCATATAAGAATGGATCTCTGTTTCTACAGCTATATAAATTTACGTAGGGTATGGCGGACAAAAAGATTGCGAAGACCAATAGCCTCCGCAATCTTACTACCAAAACTATTTATGATTTGAGAACATGGGATTAATAAGCATGGGCGTGGCCCATCTTTGACTCTTCCAGCTCGGCTGTCTCACGCTCCAGTTCTTCCATTGACTTGTCTTCCAACTCGATCACAGTCTTCTTATCCAAGCCAAACTTTGCCAGGATACGGTCAAAGCCGTAGTAGATAATCGGAACCACAATCAGGGTCAGGAACATAGATGAGCTCAGACCACCGATCAGCGCCCAGGCCAGACCGTTTTTAGTGGCTGCCACCGAACCACCTGCCAAGGCAATCGGTAACATACCAATCACCATCGCCAGAGTCGTCATCAGGATCGGACGGAAACGTATTCTTACCGCTTCTATCAAGGCATCTTTCACGTGTGCACCCTCAGCTTTCATGTTGTTGGTAAAGTCTACCACCATGATGGCGTTCTTCGCAACCAGACCAATCATCATGATGATACCCAGAATAGAGAAGATACTCAAAGACTGGGCAGCCAGCGCCAAGGCTAGCAAGGCACCGATGATCGCCAGAGGAATTGAGAATAGTACTACCAGCGGATACACGTACGAATCGTACAGTGCTACCATGATCAGATACACGAAGATGATAGAGGCAAGCAAGGCAATACCCAACGTACCGAAACCTTCGCTCTGGTTTTTCAGGTCACCACCAAACTCTACGCTTACACCGGCTGGCATATGCACATCAGACAACTTTTCCTGGATCTCAGCACCTACCGAACCAGACGGACGGCCAATTACCTGAGAGTTCACGTTAACAGAGGTTACACGGTTATAACGCTCCAGCTGCGAAGGACCAGTAGACTGGCGGATGTCTGCAAACTGTGCCAAACGTACCAGTTGCCCTGTGTTGTTAACAAAAGACAGGTTACCAATGTCCGTTACACTGCGGCGGTCAAACTCATCCAGGCGGATGTTGATATCATAGTCTTCAGTTCCTGAGCGGAAAGTAACGTCGGAGTTACCACTGAAGGCCAACTGCATACTTGCACCTACATTCTCCAGCGACAGGCCAACATTTGCCATCTTATCTCGGTCCACTACTACTTCAATCTCTGGGTTACCACCTTCAACAGATGTTTCCACGTCTACAGTACCGGATACACCCTCTGTAATTTGCATTACCTTCTGTGAGAAAGCCATTACGGAGTCAAGGTTTGAACCAGAGATTATGATCTGGATCGGAGCCTGTGCATTACCTACCAGACCAACAGGTACCGGAGTTACTTCTACATCAGGCAGCTTGCTTTCAATATCGGCCTTAGCCTGACGGCTGAACTGGTTGGTGCTGAAGCTACGTTGTTTCACATCTACCAGCGTAACCGACACATCTGCTTTGTAAGCGGTGTTCTGACCAGCTTGCGCAGAAGTTGTGGTACCTACTGTGGTAAACACTTTCTCCACTTCAGGAATGCCCTGCAGGTATTCTTCTACCTGTCTTGTAGCAAAGTTTGTTTGCTCTACGGTAGCGTTCTTAGGCAACTCCAACTGCAGACTCACCTCACCACGGTCACCGGCAGGTATAAACTCTGAACCGATAAAGCCAAACGGCACCAGCATGAAAGAGGCAACCAGCATCAGGACAGTTGCTGCCAGCGTGATAAACTTGTGGTTAAAGGCCCACTTCAAGGCAGCTGTAAAGCCGTCGATGATACGATCCAGGAAACGCTCGAATGACAGGATAAACCGGCCAAAGATGTTCTTATCTGAAACGTGCTCCAGACGAGAGAAGCGGCTAGCTAGCAATGGTATTAAGGTAAAGGCAACGAAGAGGGAGATCATAGTTGCTACCGCTACTACCACGGCAAACTGACGCAGGATGTCCGAAACCAGACCGCTTGAAAGGGCGATTGGAATAAATACCACCACGATTACAAGTGTGATGGAAGTTACTGTCGCCATGATCTCACGGATACCGTCATAAGCAGCCTGAGCTGGCTTTTTACCCATCTCCATGTGGCGGTGAATGTTCTCAATCACCACAATCGCGTCGTCCACCAGGATACCAACCACCAGCGAAAGTGCCAGCAAAGACATCAGGTTAAGCGAGTAACCCAGCAGGTACATGGCAATAAAAGTTGCCACCAGGGAAGCCGGAATTGAGATCATTACAATGACTGCGTTGCGCAGGGAGTGCAGGAACAGCAGCATCACCACCGCCACAAGTATAACCGCAATCACTAAGTCGTGCATTACCGAATCGGCAGCCTCCAGCGTAAAGTCGGAAGAGTCGTTGGCGATGTTGAAAGTAAGTCCTTCAGCAGCGTATGTTTGCTCCAGTCTGGCAAGCGCTTCTTTTGTAAGCCGGCTTACTTCCACGGCGTTAGCATCAGACTGCTTCTGGATAGTGATACCTACTGAAGGGTTAGCGTTAACGCGAGTTAATACTTCAACATCCTTCTGTGTGTCCTGTACTTCTGCTACGTCAGCAAGGCGCACAATGCCGTTCTGGTCTTCGCGGATAATCAAGTTACGCAACTGGTCCAGCGACTGGAACTTACCAGCCAAACGAATCTGTGTCTGGCCACTTTCCTGCTTGATTTTACCAGTAGGGAAGTCAAGGTTTGAGTTGCGGATCTTCTGCTGCACCTGCAAGATGGATAGGTTATAAGCTTCCAGCTTGTTGGCATCAATGTTCACCTTGATCTCGCGCTCCTGACCACCCAAAACTTTGATGGCAGCCATACCTGGTACTCGCGACAGCTCCGGCTTGATCTTTTTGTCGATCAGGTCATAGAACTCAGTAGCCGACATGTTGGCCGTAGCACCCATCTTAATAATCGGCAGGTCATCGAAGTCGAACTTGTTCAGCGTTGGTGACTCTGCATCTTCTGGCAGCTTAGACAGGATGGTGTTGATCTTACGCTGCGCATCCTGTAAGCTCAGGTCCACATCAGTGCCCTGGTTCAGCTGAATGGAGATGATGGAAAAGCTCTCGAGCGAGGTACTTTTCATTTCCTTCACGTTCTCCAGCGATGACAGTGCGTCTTCTATCTCTTTTGTTACAGAGTTCTCTACCTCATTAGGCGAGGCACCGGGATAGATAGTACTGATAGTAAGTACCGGTGGGCTGAACTTGGGTAACAGCTCATAGTTAAGCGATTGGTAGCTGACAACCCCGAGTAGGGTGAGGACGGTAAATACCACCACCACCAGGGTTGATCGCTGTATCGATAATTTGGTTATGTTCATTTCTTAGTTTTCTCTTTAAAAGAAGTATTTTAGGTCTTACAGTACAGACACTTTTATGCCTTCACGCAGGTTGATCTGACCGCTTTTTACTACTTTCTCGTTTGGCTGCACACCTTCCAGAATCTCAACCTTATCCTGTGTTACAGTACCCACTCTTACCTTGCGCAGCTTTGCTTTTCCATCTTTCACCACATACACACTTGGGTTCTGGATGCTACCTACAATGGCTTCGCGTGGTAACAGCTGTGCATCGCGCTGATCAGCTACTTCGAAGTAAGCAGTACCATACATACCTGCTCTCAAGTTGTTGTTGGCTGCATTCTGTACTTCCACTTCCACGTCAAACTTCAGGGTTGGATCGGCTTGCGCAGCAATGGCAGTAACAACACCTTCGTACTCCTGACCTGAGCCTGCATCTGCTTTCACCTTAACTTTATCGCCTTTGCTGATCAGCAGCACTTCGCTTTCAGAGGCTTTTACTTTCAGCTTCAGTTTGTCCACGTTCACGATATCGTACAGCTTTGTACCCATATTCAGGAAAGAACCAACCTCTACATAGATCTCGTTTATCTCGCCGCTAATAGGGGCAGTGATGCGTGTTTTGTTCAGGCGCTGACGGGCGGCTACTAGTTGTGCTTGTGTAGACTTTGCGGCTAAGCGAGCCTCTTCCAGCTGTCTTTTAGTGATGGCATCACCTTCAGCCAGGTTCTCAAAGCGCTCCAGGTCTCTTTTGGCTTTCTCAGCATTAGCTTGCGCTGTAGCCAGGTCAGCAGCCATGGTATTGCTTTCTACCTGCAACAGTAGCTCACCGGCTCTAACTTTTTCGCCTTTGCGTTTTAGCACGTTTGTGATTTGCCCCTGCGTCTCTGACAGAAGTGTCAGGCTCTGAATTGGTGCAAAATTTCCTTGTGCGGTAAAGGACTTGTCCAGCTTGGCAGTTTTGACTTCTGTTACTGCTACCGGAATGGCATCGCTCTTTATTTCAGCCACTGCTGCGTTCGCTGCCATTTGCTCTTTATTGCTCATCAGCTTGTAGCCAATAGCACCCAAAGCAACAAGCACAACCAGGATATAAATTACTTTCTTCATCTTCTGTTAAGTGTATGTCTTATTTGTTTAGTGTTTCTAGCTCACCTCTAGCTTTCAGGTAGTTCAGCTGGGCGATTTTATACTTTAGTTTCTCGTTGTTCAGGTTTGTCTTAGCCTCACGAAGACTAACTTCTGCATCCAGCAGGTCGGTCAGCGGTGAAATACCTTCTTTATAGCGATCGTTGGTGGTGTTGTACACCTCTTGCGCCAGGTCCACATTCTTCTCCTGCACTGAGATGGAAGTTTGGCTGTTCTGCAACTGGGCATAGGCATTGGTCAGTTCCACAGCTGTGTTTGTCTCCAGTTTGCTTAGGTCTTCGTCGATCTTTTTCATCTCCAGCTGACCCTGCTTTACCTGAGCATCTTTTTTGAAGCCGTCGAAGATCGGGATGTTTATTTGCAGGCCAACAACTGATGTTTTGAACCACGGAACACTAGAAGAGAAAAGCTCATCGCGCTGGGTGTTGTATCCGTACTGGCCATAAGCTGACAGCGTAGGGTAGTAGCCAGCCTGAATGTTCTTGATGCTATAGCTCTGCAGCTGCTTTTGTGTATTCAAAAGCTCGTATTGAGCTTTCTGCGCAACAGCTTGTTCTGCGGTAATAGCTTCAGTAACCGTCATGTCCAGCTCGTCGGAGGCATCACTCAAGGCAATGTCCTGGTCCAGCGGCATGTTCATGAAGAACTTCAGTACATTTTTCTGCTGCTCAAACGTTGTGGTTAAAGTCTGCAGCTGGTTTTGAAGGTTTGTAGTGTTCACCTTTACGCGGTTTAGCTCTACTTTCGGCACCAGGTCGTTTTTATACTGCAGTTGCATAATACGCTCAAGCTCAGCAAGCCTGTCAAGGTTAGCTTGCAGGTTCTCAAACTGCTGCTTTGTCTGCAACGTCTGGTAATATGCTGTTCCGATGTTGTAGATCAGGTCCTCCTGAGCCATTTCTGTTCTGATGCGGTAAAGGTCCTGCGTTGTTTTAGCAGCCTTAAGGCCAACAAAGTAAGATTGGTTAAAGAGCAGCTGCGTCAGGCGCACATTACCGCTAGCATTGTAGTCTTTACCAAACCGCACCGGAATATCTTGTCCAGGTTGGCCAGCTAAGGCACCAGGCAGGATCTGTGTTGGCAGGGCAGGGTAGTAGTCTACACCACCGGTAGCGTTTAGCTGCGGCAGTCCCTGGCTTCTGGCCTCACGGATCTGCTGCGTGCCAATTTGCTCGTCATAGGCAGCTTTTCTTACGTCCTGGTTATTGCCCAGAGCGTACTCAATACACTCCTCCAGAGTCAGCTCTTTTAAACCAGTAGCTGCTGGCTCCTGGGCAAAGGCCGGACGCATTATCAGCGCCATTGCTCCTATTAAAAAATACTTTTTAATCACGGTATTTTGGATTTATGTTGTTTTATTTGTTATGGTTAGTTCTGAATTTTGAGAACTATAAAGGGTAAAAATTTTTACTTTTTCTGTGCCTCCCAGCGCTTAAGCAGCTGTGGCAATTCGCTGTGAAGGTACTTTAGGAAATCTGCCAGCTCCAGCAGGTTGCGGTTATAGCCCGGCGTTTCCTTTGTTCGTTCATTCACCACTTCATGCAAGGTTTTAGAAAATTCCGTTATAGAATCAATCTCATGCAGAACCAGTTCTCGCCATCTGTCTAGCTTTAGGCGGAAATAGCGCTTTCGGTCACCGTTATATGTAATATACTCCAACCGGTTTAGGTGTTGCAACAAGCTTAGCGCATTGCTAGTAGCGCTTTTGCTAATGTTAAGCGTCTCCCGTATCTCGTCAAAAGTTAGTTCAGGCTTATCAGACACATAAAGCAAGCCAATGATTCGGCCAGCAACAGGCTGCATCCCGGTTTTCTCCTGGAATATGCCTATCCGCTCAATCAATGTCTGCTGTTTTTCTGTTAAGTTTATCATTTGTTCTCCTTCTTTGTATTAAGAACATCACAAAGGTATAACATAGTTCTGTTAGTTCCTAATTTTGAGAACTTAATTACTTATTTTCTTAGTGTCGCCTGCAAATGCAGCTCCGCCTTCATTCTAGGGCCATGTTACTGCTTTTTTCTATCATTTTGATAGATAGTAATCTATAAATTAAAACCTGCGTAGGAGGTTAGGGTATATCAGTATTTCCAGGCTTTAGGTTTTGCGTAAAGCTTATCCGGACTAGTACTTTTAGTATAACCATAAAAGAACAGCTAACATGGCTTCACAATATAATAGATGGTACCACCCCTACGATATCAATGAGCAGTATAAAAAACGTGTAGCATACTTCTGTATGGAGTATGGAATAGACCAGGCACTGAAAGTATACTCTGGAGGCCTGGGCTTTCTGGCAGGCTCGCATATGCGCAGTGCCTATGAATTAAGACAGAATATGATCGGTATTGGTATGCTATGGAAGTATGGTTACTACGATCAGGAGCGCAATGAGGACCAGACAATGCGGCCACACTTCCAGCAGAAGTTTTATTCTTTTCTGGAGGATTCCGGCATTACCGTTCGGGTACTGGTTAATGAGCACCCGGTGCTGGTGAAGGCTATGGTGCTGAAGCCTGAGATTTTTGGCACAGTGCCTATGTACTTCCTGACTACCGATATACCAGACAACGATCACTTGGCCCGGACCATAACGCACCGCCTTTATGACCCAGAGCCTCAGGCCCGCATAGCCCAGAGTATAGTGTTGGGTGTGGGCGGAGCTAAAGTGGTAGAAGCATTGGGAGGTGCAGAAATATACCATATGAACGAGGGGCATGCCCTTCCGCTGGCGTTTAAGCTTTTCGAAGAATACGGTAAGCTGGATGAAGTACGTAAGCGCCTTGTATTTACCACGCATACGCCTGAGAAAGCTGGTAATGAGCAGCACGATATATTTCTGCTGCACAGAATGAGTTTCTTTAATGGCATTCCGCTGGATGAGGTGCGGGAGCTGACAGGTATGCATGGACAGATGTTCGACCATACCCTGGCGGCACTAAGGCTCGCTAAAATTGCCAATGGAGTATCGCAGCTGCACGGCGAGGTGGCCCGGGATATGTGGTACGACAATGAGGGCGTCTGCGAGATCAAGGCTATCACCAATGCGCAGAACTTTAACTTCTGGGCCGATGAGGAGCTGTGGCAAGCTATGGAGCGTGATGATAATGAGACCTTAGCTAACCGGAAAGAAGAGCTGAAGCGGCAGTTGTTTAAAGAGGTGGCTAACCAGGCTGGTAAGTTGTTTAGGCCAGATGTACTTACGGTAGTATGGGCTCGCCGATTTGCTGCTTACAAACGAGCAGACCTACTGGTGCGTGATATACAGCGATTTGTCGATTTTATTAGCAACAAAGAAATGCCTGTTCAGGTAATTTGGGCAGGAAAACCATATCCGTTCGATTTTGGGGCTATTAACGTGTTTAATAGGCTTGTGAAACTGTCACAGCAATTGGATAACGTAGCTGTGCTAACAGGCTATGAGATAGAGCTTTCGCGGAAGCTGAAACAGGGTTGTGATGTGTGGCTGAATACGCCTCGGCGCCCACGAGAGGCCTCTGGTACCAGCGGCATGACAGCTGCTATGAACGGAGGTGTAAACGTATCGGTGCAGGATGGTTGGCTGCCGGAGTACGCCCGTAATGGTGAAAACAGCTTTGTGCTCCCGGTGGCAGACGTAAGCAAGCCGAACGAAGCCCAGGATGATGAGGACTACAACAACCTGATGCGCATGTTTGAGAAAGAGATCGTGCCGGTATACTATCACAATCGTGAACGCTGGTGCTACATCATGAAGCAAAGTATGCGCGATGTAGTACCTCATTTCGAGTCAAACCGCATGGCTCACCAGTATTATGAGCAGCTGTTTAATGTTTAATTATATCAAAGCACGCCGGGCAAAACATCAGGTAAAACCCTGTATGTGCAAAAGAAGAGGGCCGTTCACATTAAACGGCCCTCTTCTTATAAGTTATGTAACTGATCCAGGGAGTTGTGCTATGCAATTATGCTTTTACAGGTATGCCCTGTAAAGTATCGAGCAAGAAGTCCCAATACTTCTGTACCGAGCTGATCTGAACTTTCTCGTCAGGGGAGTGAGCGCCACGGATATTAGGTCCGAAGGAAATCATCTCCATGCCTGGGTAGTTAGAACCAAGTATACCACACTCTAGGCCGGCATGACAAGCGTTAACGTCTGGTTCGCTGTTGAATTTGTTGCGGTACAAGTCGCTCATCAGCTTGATGATTGCAGCATCAGGGTTCGGTGCCCAGCCTGGGTAAGAACCGCTTAGGCTTACCTCTGCACCCGCCAACTCCAGTGCAGACTGTATAGCGGCTGCCAAATCGTCTTTTTCTGAATCTACGGAGCTGCGTGTTAGGCACAGAATTCTGTACTCACCATCTTTCAATTCTACACGCGCTATGTTATTAGATGTTTGCACCAATCCTTCAATATCAGGACTCATACGGTAGATGCCGTTTGGCGTAGCGTAAAGTGCGCGGAGTAGCTTACCTGTAAATTCTTCTGTTGCTACCTGAGCCGGAGCTTCAACTCCAGCTACCTGTACCTGCAAATTAGGGTCAGTGGTTTTATACTCCTGTACCAGTATGGTCAGCTGCTCTTCTACGTATTTCTCAAAGGCCGCTTTATCTCCATAGGCTACGGCAACAAAGGCAGAAGACTCACGAGGTATGGCATTGCGAAGTCCGCCTCCATCTATACTTCCGATGCGAACATTAAACTGCTTGCTTGCATGGTGCAACAGGCGGTTCATCAGCTTATTGGCATTACCACGGCCGCGAATAATGTCCATGCCGGAATGTCCGCCGGTTAAGCCTTTTACAGTGAGCTTATAACCAGCCATACCTGCCGAAGTACTTTCCTGCTCGTATGTTCCAGTGGCTGTTACGTCCACGCCGCCAGCACAGCCTATGGTCAATTCACGGTCATCTTCGGTATCCAGGTTAAGGAGTATATTTGCATCCAGCAAACCACCTTTCAGGCCCAGGGCGCCTGTCATGCCTGTTTCCTCATCAATTGTAAACAATGCCTCGATGGCTGGGTGCTGGATGTCTTTAGATGCAAGTACAGCCATGATGGTAGCCACACCTATACCATTATCGGCACCCAAGGTAGTGCCGCGTGCTTTTACCCAGTCACCGTCCACATACATATCGATGCCTTGGGTATCGAAGTCGAAATTGGTATCGTTGTTTTTCTGGTGCACCATGTCCAGGTGGCTTTGCATGGCAACGGTTTGGCGGTTCTCCATGCCAGGGGTAGCAGGCTTCTTGATGATCACATTGCCTGTTTCATCCTTATGTGTTTCCAGGCCCAGGTTATGGCCAAAATCAAGTATAAACTGAATTACCCGCTCTTCTTTTTTAGAGGGACGGGGTACAGCATTCAGGTCAGCAAAGTTTTCCCATAGTGCCTTTGGTTCCAGGCTTCGTACTTCAGAGCTCATAGATTCTGTTGTTTTAGTTTCCGGTATCAGCCTTAGGGCTGAGAGAGCCTAAAGTTACGCATTTAAGCTGGAAAAGCAGGAAGGGGAGGAGCCAGTTAAGGGAGCTCAAGGCTTGCATCGCCACCAACAGGATAGCTCACGCAGGTGAGGGTGAGGCCTTTTTGCAGATCTCGCTCTGTCAGTACCCCGTTGTACGACATCCATATCTCGCCACTGGTGCAGCGGGCAGTGCAGTTGCCGCATTTCCCGGCTTCGCAGCTATAGGGCAGCGGTATACCCGCTTTCAGTGCTGCACGAAGTATGGTGGTAGGGTACTCTACCCTTAGTTTTTGTTCTTTCCCCCTATAAGTAACTATAACCTCATGGGCCTTGGTATCAGGAGGCATTTGTTTGACAGCCGCTTTAGTGGTATTAAAGTTTTCCCGGCGAATGTTCTGATCCGGCACACCTACCTGTCGAAGTACCCAAAAGCACATGCGCATATAGCTGTTGGGACCGCAGAGGTAAAACAGCACCTGGTCTAAAGGGGCAATTGCTAGTTGGCTGACAAACTGCTGCAGCAGGTCTTTGTACAATCTTGCTCGTGCCAGGTCAGGTGAGTTGCTGAATAGAAACTCGATGTGCAGGCGTTCCGGGAAAGCTGTAGCCAACTGCTCCAGTTCCTCCTTATAAATAGCTCTGGAAGGACTGCTGTTGCTGTAGATAAGCGTAACTGCTACATCCGGATGAGTATAGAGCAATGTTTTCAGCAAAGAGAGGATGGGTGTAATGCCACTGCCAGCTGCCAGCAGAAAAACCTGCCGGTAAGGCCGTAAATCATCTGGCAGAATAAAAAGCCCTGCGGCTCCGGCGGCGTATACTTTGTCGCCTATCTTTACATCGTCTACAAGCCTTCTGGAGAAGAAGCCGTTTTCAATACGCTTTATGCCTATACTTAGAGGCTCTTGTAATGCAGGGGAGGAGGTGATGGAGTAAGATCTGCGGATATCCCGTTCTTTATCGGTGTGTACCAGTGTCAGGTATTGGCCAGCTTTATATTCCAGTGGTTTATCCGGCTCAAGCTGAAAAGTTTTAAAGTCAGGTGCCTCCTGTCGGATACCTGTTATGGTGAGGGTGTAATGGTCTGTAGCGCTTATCTCTTGTGTCATGGTTATGCTACATACGCGAAGTGCGTGTTGGAGGTATTTTTATAGGGTACAGCCACAGGAAATGAAGCGCCTAAGACAAAAGAAATGCTAGTAAGGAAGTGCAAATTATTTCGTGCGCCTGCAGTTTCTCCCTGATAAAGCGGAGTGCCTTGTTCAGGTGGTTTTCTATATTGCTTGTGCTGGTGTTAAGCTCTGCTGCAATTTCACTGTTGCTGAGGCCTTGCAAGCGGCTCATTAGAAACACCTTCCGGCGTACCGGGGGCAAGGCTTCATAAATTTTGTCAAGCAGTGTTCCCAGCTCATTATAGCCTAAATTATTCTCAGTTGCGCGGCATATGTCCTGTTCAGAGTATGCCAGGTACTTCTGAAAAGCGAAGTGGTATGCACGCTGTTTGGCCTTGTTGTAAACTATGTTTTTGGCAACTGTAAACAAGAAGCCACCAAAGCTCTGCTGTGGGTTTAACGTATGGCGCTTTTCCCAAACCTTCAGAAAAACCTCCTGCACAACCTCCTCCGCGTCAATTTTATCCTGCGTTAGCTTAAAGGCAAAGGTGTAGAGCCGTGCTTCAAACTCTCGGTACAGGCATGCAAAAGCACCCTCATCTCCGGTAAGGAGTGAGTTTACCAAATGTTCGATTCTCTCTTTGTCTGCTGAATGCATGGTTAAATCTCCACTGCGTTGCTAATAGCAATGTTCTGCCTGCGAGTCATTGGCTTAAAAGTAAAAGAATTCTACTTACAAAAGAATATTCTAAATATTTTTTATTCTAATTCATTACCTTGCGAAGCATGGTAAGTGGTTACTAACTTTTATTGTTAGTGGAAGGTGGTGGGTTACTCATTTTGATTGTAGTAATAGTTGTAGCCAAAGGAATAGGTAGATGGACATTAAGCTACTAGAGAAGTTTTACAAAAACGAGTGCACTCCTGAGGAGGCAAAGAAGGTATTAAGTTGGTTTGAGCAAGAGGAACTGCAACAGGCCGAAGAAGCGGCTCTAGAGGCTGTGTGGCAGCATGCTGAGCTTGATGCAAATGAGCCTGCCTATGCCCATGATGCTGATAAACTACTGGCCAATATTCTGGCGAAGAAAGAATCAAAGAGTACGCAGGCAACCGATGAAGATACGCCAGTGTGGCCATTGCTTGCAGTAGCATTACTACTGCCTGTTTTGTTTGTATAGGTACTCATGGCGGGGTGCTTCTGGCTGATGTACTTTTCGGTGATGTGAACTGGAAGACAAATTGGTAAATGAGCCAGGTGAGTTTAAGATTCAGATTGCTGATAAGACTGCCTCTCTGAAGGATAGATAACAATTGTGAGAAGCAGGCTCTATTAATTGAGCCTGTTTCTTTTCTTAATATGTTTTACTAAGCTGCTCTACTTGTTGTACTGGTGACTAACACAGGTACAGGGGAGGAGCAAAAGATGATCAGAATGATAGCATTCACATATAAAAACAAGGTCTTAGGACTGCTCTTTATACTTGCAGCGGGCTGGCTCACGGGGTGTAGCGATTCAGACGATGCGAAGCCTGCGCCACCTCCGCCGCCATCAACTAGCAGCCAGGTAGAGTTCTGGCTTACGAATGCTGACAAATCGGTACTGTTTGCTAGGCAGACAGCCTCTCTGAACTTCAAGACCACTACCAACAGTAACCCGACTATCACAATAGATACCACCACCACTTACCAAAGCATTGACGGCTTCGGCTATACTTTAACGGGTGGCAGTGCGCTTGTTCTAAGCCAAATGGGAGCAAGCGACAGAGCCAAGCTACTGGAGGAGCTGTTTAAGCACGACGAGGCTAACATTGGCATAAGCTACCTGAGGTTAAACCTGGGGGCCTCTGACCTTAGTGCCAGCGTGTACTCTTACAACGACAGACCAGCAGGTCAACCCGACCCGGAGCTTAACTACTTCAACCTGGACCCGGATCGTCTGTACTACCTGCCTGTTCTGAAGGAAATACTGGCCGTTAATCCAAACATTACATTATTAGCTACACCGTGGTCGCCGCCAGCCTGGATGAAAACAAACAATAGCCCAAAAGGGGGTAGCCTGAAGCCGGAATACTATGAAGCATATGCACAATACCTGGTTAAGTATATCCAGGCTATGCAGCAGGAAGGAATCATTGTTGATGCGCTAACGGTCCAAAACGAGCCGCTGCATGATGGCAACAACCCTAGCATGCACATGTCGGCTGGTGAGCAGGCTAACTTCATCAAGAACAATATTGGTCCTGCTTTACGAGATGCTGGTCTGGCTACCAAACTAATTATCTACGACCATAATGCCGACCGTCCGGATTATCCTATTTCCATCCTGAATGACCTGGAGGCAAAGCAGTACATCGATGGCTCTGCCTTTCATCTGTACGGTGGCAATATTGAGTCACTCTCCCAAGTAAAAGCCGCTCATCCAGACAAGAACATATACTTTACGGAGCAGTACACCGGCGTAGGCGGCGACTTTGGCGGTGACCTGGGCTGGCATATAAGAAACCTGATAGTAGGGGCAACCCGAAACTGGAGTCGCAATGTGCTGGAGTGGAACCTGGCAGCCAACCAGAGTAACGGCCCTTATACCAACGGCGGTTGCAATACCTGCCTTCCGGCGGTAACCATTGGCAACAATGTTACCCGCAATGTCTCCTACTACATTATAGCACATGCTGCCAAGTTCGTGCGCCCGGGTTCTGTACGAGTGGGCTCTAATATTATTGGCTCTCTTCAGAATGTAGCTTTCCAAACACCGGATGGCAAAAAAGTGCTGATCGTGTTGAATGATGGCAGTGCTGCACAAACTTTTAATATTAGCCACAAAGGCAAGGTCGTGACCACTGCACTTAATGCTGGCTCCGTGGGTACCTATGTATGGTGAGTCTAGCAGTGCCTACAATCAATTGGATGTTCAACCCTTTTGCGGCTTGGCAGGAAACCTCGTGCTGCGGCTGTAATAAAAATTTAACCTAAGATGCTTAATAAAAATCTCTGTATGAGCCTGCTGCGCCGCACCCTGGCGCTGTCAATGCTGGCTTCATGCTTTACAGCCTGCCAGGAGAAAGGTACCAGCCAATCTGAAAGCGAATCCCCAGGTGTAGCCCTGTGGCTGACAACTCCTGATAAGTCTGTACTTTTTGAACGCCAGGACTCGAGTCTGGAGTTTGGTGGCAGCACGAATCAGTACCCAACAATTGAAATCAACGAGAATGAAACCTACCAAACCATGGACGGCTTCGGTTTCACGTTAACGGGTGGTAGTGCCATGCTTATTAACCAGATGGACCCGCAGAAGCGTGCTGCCATACTGGAAGAGCTGTTTGGTACTGACGGTAAAAAAATAGGTATCAGCTACCTGCGTGTAAGTATAGGTGCGTCAGATCTCGATCCGGAGGTGTTCTCCTACAATGATCTTGCTGCCGATGAGACAGATGTGAACATGGAGAAGTTTGACTTGTCTCCAGATAAGAGATACCTGATACCGGTGTTGAAGGAGATTCTTGCCATAAACCCCGACATCAAAATCATGGGTTCACCATGGTCGCCGCCAGCCTGGATGAAGACGAATAACAACTCAAAAGGTGGTAGCCTGAAGCCAGAATACTACAATGCCTATGCGAAGTATTTTATAAAATATATTCAGGGTATGGCTGAAGAGGGAATCAAAGTCGATGCCATTACGATTCAGAACGAGCCGCTGCACCCAGGTAATAACCCAAGCTTGCTGATGCTGCCGGAAGATCAGGCAATCTTTATCAAGAACCACTTAGGACCGGCTTTCGAAGCGGCCAACCTGGATACGAAGATTATCATCTACGATCACAATGCTGACCGGCCAGATTACCCTATCACTGTTTTGAACGACCCAGAGGCGAAGAAATATGTAGATGGCTCTGCTTTCCACTTGTATGGTGGAGCCATCGACTCCCTGTCTAACGTACACGAAGCTCATCCTGACAAGAATCTATACTTTACAGAGCAGTGGATTGGCGCACCAGGTGATTTTCCGGAGAACCTGCACTGGCACACAAAGAACCTGATCATAGGTGCACCACGCAACTGGAGCAAAACTGTGCTGGAGTGGAACCTGGCAGCTGACCCACAGCAGAACCCGCACACCCCAGGTGGCTGTACAGAGTGTCTTGGTGCCGTAACTATCGATGGAAACGAAGTTGCCCGCAACCCGGCATACTACATTGTAGCGCATGCCTCTAAGTTTGCGCGTCCAGGGTCTGTTCGTATTGGCAGCAATGTGCCGAATGGCCTGCCAAACGTTGCCTTTAAAACACCTGAAGGACACAATGTGCTGATCATGCTGAATGACAGCCAGTCTACCCAAAGTTTCAACATTAGCCACAAAGGCAAGCAGGTAACAACTACGCTAAGTGCAGGAGCCGTTGGCACCTACGTTTGGTAGGCTTACCTTCTATATAAAACAAAAGGCCTGCAGATAACCTGCAGGCCTTTTGTTTTACAACCTTAGAGGAATCGGGATTAATTACCGCCTGTACGGTTCAGCTCGTCCAGGTTTACGTTACGCTTCTTAGATTCAAATTCTGAGCCTTTATTGAAGCGGTAGCGCAGGTTTACTCTGAAGGAGCGGTTGCCCCAGTACTGCTCAATGGCGTTCACGTTGCCGTTCAACTCTGTATCTACTTTCATGATGCGGCTTTTAAAGATGTCGGTAACGTTCATGCTCAGGGTAAGTCTGTCGTTCAGAAAGCTGCGCTTTAGTCCAGCATCCACCCACCACTGTGGCTCCACCCTGTAGAGGCCATACACCGCTGCCCCCTGGTAATTTCCACCCAACTCCAGTCGGATGTCCTGCGGCAGCTGAATGTTATGAGTAGACTGTGCGATGGCAGTTACCTGATCATTTACGACCATCTTGCCGTTTACCGGGTTCGTAAACTCCTGGTACATCACGATCACGTTGTTGCTGATATCCCAGTTGTTGGAAATTTTAACAGGAGCGACAAGTGTGGCTCTGGCGCTCTTCATGTCCTGCACGTTTTGCTGCTGGAACACTGTGGTGTTATCCTCCGGATTCTGGTTTGGCACCTCGGCCATAAAATCCTTTGTAACAGCGTAGCCCAGTATCAGGTTATAAGTCTGCTTCAAGGTGTGTGTCATCTCAAATGAGTTGGTGTATTGTGGTCTCAGCTGTGGGTTCCCCTGCGCCCAGGTATAAGGATCCAGATAGAAGATAAATGGGTTCAGCGATTGGTAATTAGGTCTGTTAATGCGGCGGCTATACTTATATCCAATTTGGTAATTATCGCTAACCTTCTGCTGCAGGAATACGCTCGGGAAAAGGTCGAGGTAGCTGCGGTCTGTCTTCTCATTCTTCGTTAAGGAGTTGCCCCTGGATTCAGTCTGCTCAGCGCGCAGGCCTGCCTGCAGCGTCCATCGCTCGCCTAAGCTAGTGTTCAGGTTGGCATAAGTCGCGTAGATATTCTCTTTGTAGATAAAGTGATTGCTGCGTTTTGGGTCCAGCGTCTTTCTGTTGTCTGGCGTTTCATAAAAGCGCAGCTCATTATCAGATACTACATAACTTGCCTTTGCACCCAGCTCCATTTTAGTCTTCTTACTCAATGATTTCGTGAAGTCAATCTTGGCAGAGTAGATGTCGTAGCCGGTAGGGTTCTCGCTCAGCAGCAACTCCTGTACTGCAGGCTCATCGCTGCCTAAAGTCACATAGCGGTTCTCAAACTCAAGGTTATCGCGGCTATTAATGTGGACGTAGTCCAGATCAGCGGAGAGGGTGGTGCCTGTAGTGTCCAGCTTGCCCAGGTAGTGCAGGTTAAACGTGCTGTTGCTATACTTGCCATCAGCAGAGTTCAGTGCATCAATGTAAAGGTTATCGCCTGTTGTCACGTCGCGCAGGTAAGAATCCGTCTGGAAAAAGTTCTCACTGTTGCTGGTGATGATGTTTCCCATTAGGCCAATGCTGTGCTTGTCATTGATGTCGTAGTCAGTGCCGAAACGCAGCGATGGCTCAAACCGCTCGCTTTCCTCTCGTCCTATCTGGTTGAAATTACTTGTGCTGCCGTCCTGGCTCAGAAAGATGCGGCGCATTTCCATGTTGCGGTAGCGCTGGCGGCTGGCTAGGTCCAGGCTGCCGAAGGAATTCCACTTGCCACGTTTGTGGCTTACTTCAGCCCCTGAAGTATAAGTACTCAGGTTATTATACTGGTAGCCGGCGTATACACTGCCGTTCATACCTGTATCCACATTCTTTTTCAGGTTGATGTTGATCACGCCTGAGGCACCTTCTGCATCATATTTTGCTGAAGGGTTGGAGATGATTTCCAGGTCTTTCACGTTTTCGGCTGTCATACTTTGTAGCAAGGTCTGGAGCTCTTTGCCGGAAAGATAGCTGCGCTTACCATTGATCATGACCTGTACGCCTGCCTTACCGTTCAGCTGTATGTTGCCGTCTTGGTCTATCCAAACCCCTGGCGATTTGGCAAGCACCTCATAAGCCGTACTGCCACTAGCCAAAGCAGTGCCCTCTACGCTTACCACCATCTTATCCGGCTCAGTGGTAACGGTGGGCCGCATGGCCTGCACCTGTACTTCGTTCAGTGTTTTTACATCAGGCTTCATCCGCACCTTTCCAAAATCCTTGGAAAAGTTACTGCCTGTAACCTCAAAAGCAGGAGTCTGCAACTCTACATAGCCCAAGCCGCTCAGCTTAAGTATATACTTTCCTTTAGCCGGTGTCATGATCTGGAAATTGCCATCCATGTCGGCAATGGCACCAGTAATTACCTTGGCTGTAATTGCCTCTAGCACAGCTACATTCACGAAGCCGACAGGTTGCTCTTTATCGTCCAGCACAGTGCCCGTAAGCATACCTGCCGACTGCGCAAAAGTATAACCGCTACAGAGGAATAATAAAAGTGGTAGAAGAAGGTAAAATCTTTTCATGGTTTTATTTTGTGTAGTGTTGTTTGTGAATGGATCAGTGGTGTAAAGTTACTTTATAGTACTTGGTATCACAAGGTACTGTTTGTTGTTTTCGCATACTTTTAGACGAATCGGGATATTTTATCGGCCAACACCAGGCAGGTATGGCCAGGTAGGCATATGAAAGGAAAGCTGCTAGCGGGCTTTGTTTAGTAGATGATGTAAAGCCTTGAATGGTTGCTTACTACAGTAAAATATTTCTGAGCAGGCTGGTCTGAAACTTGTAAATTGGAGGGGCACAAAAAAAGGCAGAGAGCTTTTAAGCTTTCTGCCTTTACATGTATGGTGGGTATTGACCTAGTTTAATACCTCTTGTGTGCTGCCGCACTTCAGCATGCTGTCGCCAAAGTATGGGTTGCGTATTTCCTCATTAGAGCTCAGCCAATAAGCACCTTTATCGTTCAGGGCCATCGGGCAGTGCTGGTAGTACAGCTTTTGATCGCTAGCGCCAAAAGCTTTGGCCATAGCATATACAGCCTCTGAAAGTTGCTCCAGGTTCTCGCGCTGTGCTTCAACAGCAGTAGCTCCTGCTATGCTGGTAGCGCTGTTTACTACCTGCTCTCTTTTTTCTTCAGCGTAGGTTTTTGAATCTGGTTCTGAGATAGCAGCAACAGGCATAGCTTTGGCTACAGTCAGCACCTCGTTAGCAGCAGCCTGAGCAGCTTTAGCGTCAGAGGCTACGAGTGCATCCTTCAGTTTCAGGTACTCATCTACCAGTTGTGAAATCTGTGTCTTAACAGGCTCTGCCACCGTAGTGTAGTCTGGCGTTTCAACCACTACCTGCTCTGTGGCTTGTCCGTGTTCCGCATCGCCATGCGCCATTCCTTCCTGATGCTCTTGGGTTGCCTCCGTGTTTTCAGTGTTGCTCTCTGAGCATGAAGAGAAGGTAAAAGCGGCTAGTATAGCTGCGGCAAATAATGTCTTTTTCATGTTGATGAAATAGGTTTTTATAAATGTGAAATTAATGATTTACTTGTTGTAGCGCCACAAACACCACTGCAAGCAGGAGAGCGGCATATAATATCCACTTTTGCCAGTTTTGCTTTGGCTGGCGTGGTTCCTCATCTCCGGTTCTGCAACATTCTTTCATGGTCGTTCTTATTTAGTGTACGTGGCTTTGTACTGGCGCAGGCTGTTCCTTTGCGGCAGATGACTGCCCTTGTCTGTAAGTTTGCGCTGTCTCCCCGCAGGTCAGCATAGCCTCTCCAAAGTACGGGTTTCGGATTTCCTTTTGTTCGCTCAGCCAGAAAGCGCCCTTGTCTTCCATGGCCATAGGGCATTTCTGCTTATAAACTACCTCCTTGTTTGTGCCAAACGTTTCCACGGCCTCAATCAGGTGGTTGGATAGAGGAGAGAAGGCTGTGCGCTGCTTCTCCAGTGCAGTACTTTTCTGTATAGCCTCTGCGTTCGATTTCAGGGCGGGTAGGAGTTGCATCCACTTGGCATGGGTGCTGCCATCCAGTAAGCTCATATCTACCTGGTTGAGGGACTGGTTAAACTTGCCTGCAGCCTGTCGACTGGCATCCAAATCAGAAGCTACCAACGCATTCTTAAGCGTATAATAGCTGTCTACTAAAGCTGTCAGTTGTTTCTGGAACGCTTCCGGTACCTCCATCATCTTGTTAGCTGGTGCGGTCATCATGCTATAGTTACCGCTCAGTTGGGCAGCTCCGTCTACAGCGAAAACGCCGTTTGTTACTACCTGCTCCCCCTTGCTTAAGCCAGTCTGTACCAGGTACATATCTCCCAAACGTGGCCCTAAAGTGATCTCCCTCATCTCAAATGCCGGCACCTCACGGTCATCAACCTTAACGTACACAACAGAGCGCTTACCAGTCCATAAAACGGCAGTCTTTTGCACGGCAAGGGCATCTTCAGTGCCTGCAGCTTTGGTGGAGGTTTTGATACGTGCATTGGCAAACATACCTGGCTTTAGCTGATTACCAGGGTTGGCTACCTCAGCACGTACCTGCACAGCACGGGTACTGGCATCTAGTACAGGGGTTATAAACTGTACCTTGGCTTTAAACTCTTCGCCTGGTATACCCGGTACGGTAAAGTTTACGGTAGCACCTTCTTTGATCCAGGAAAGGTCACTTTCATAAGCATCCAGCACTACCCACACAGAAGAAAGGTTGGCTACCTCAAATAACACTGAACCTGTGCTCACATAATCGCCTACGGCCACCATGCGTTTAGTGACCACTCCAGAGGCATCAGCATAAATATCGAAGTTGGTGAGCAGTTCGTTGGCACTCTCAATACGCTGAATCTGGCTGTTAGACAGGTTCCACAGCCTGAGTTTTGTTTTGGCCGCTTCGTAAAGCTCTGGCATCAGGTCTTTTGACTTAGCAGCTTCTTGTAACTCGCGCTGGGCAGTAATCAGTTCCGGGGAGTATATGGAAGCCAAACGCTCGCCTTTTTTTACCTCCTGGCCAGTAAAGTTCACATAGAGCCGCTCAATACGACCAGGGAATTTGGCTGTTATAGAAGATACCTTTTGCTCGTTGAGTTGCACTGTTCCTGACAGCATCAGCTCGTTCTGAGGGTTAACCAGCTGTACCGGGGACGTCTGTATATTGGAGAGAGCGATGGCTTCCGGCGTCATCTCAAGTACATATGGGCTTGCCTCTCCACCGTTGCCACCTGTTGCCGACACCGGGATAAGATCCATGCCGCAGATAGGGCATTTACCCGGCTCGTTCTGGCGGATGTTGGGGTGCATAGAGCAGGTATATTCTGTTGCTCCAGCTGTTTTAGCTGCATGGTTATGGCTTTCCTCTGCAGCCCTGCCACCGAAGAGAAGCCAGCCCAGTAACAGGCCACCCAGCGCTACCAGCAGGTATGTTGCAAATCGTTTATTTCGTGATTTCATCTGATCGAAGATATCTTTTGATTAATTATCGCTGTTCATCATTCTGTTAATGGCCGACACGGCAACGTGCTGGTTTGTAATTGCCTGCAGTTGCTGCTGTCTGTAACCTAGTATAGCCTGGCGCTGCCGCAGAATCTCCTCTATACCTGCGCCTGCCACCGAGTAATTGGTGGTAAGCAAGCGGATAGCCTGTTCGTTAAGGATAATCTGCTCTTCCAGTAGCTGCAAAGTAGAACTGGCACGTTGGTAGTCGTACAGCAGGTTCTCCAGCTCAGAGAAAAGCTGTTTCTCGGCGGCCTCCTTGTTATAAGTTGCCGCTTCCTGCGCGTACTGCGCCTCCTTTTTAGCCGCATTATACTTCTTGCGGTAGATTGGCAGGCTTACTGTTACCATAGGCATGACCATATTGTCACCACCCATTGGCATCTGCGTCATTTCATCAGTGCGGGGCTTTAGTACCATATAGTTTAGGCCAAAGCCAATCATGGGTCTGCCCATCAGCTGTGCCATGCGGTACTGAGCCTCTCGTGCTTTCTCATCCCACTCATACATCTTCAGCATCGGGTGATTCATGCGAACAGAGTCCTGGATGAGTGCCAGAGTGGCTGGAAGAGCGACAGGAGTTAGCGTGTCTGTAACCTGCACCTCCATATCAGGCTGCCTGTTGAGGAGGTTGTTAAAGGCCACTACCTGTGGTCGTCTGGAATCACGGAGTAGCTGCAGCCTGTTTTCCAGCTCCTTTACCTGCACCCGTATCAGGATCACATCCACCATGCTGCTACCTGAGCTTGCCATAGAGGCCATACTTCCGCCACTCATATTCCCACCTGATCTTGCTGAAGAGGTGTTGCCTCCTGTTGCTGATCCACCTCCCATACCAGTCATACCTGAGGAGGTACTGCCAGCGGAGTTGCCGCCCATACTTCCTGCTGGTGATCCGGCTGTACTTGAACGAGGTGTAGCTGGGGCACTAGCTGCCGGGGCGGATTTATACTTAGCTAGTGCCACCCGCTCTAGCGCCTTCATAATCTCCAGTTCCCGCTCCAGTAGCTGCACCTCTTCATCTATTTGATACAGGCTAAGCCAGGTGGTGCGCACGTCGTGATAGAGGTTGATCTTGGCTTCCATAAATGAAGCAAACTTCATCTGGGCCATGTACTGTGCCTCGTTTTTAGCTGCACCAAGAGAGCCAAACCACGGAAACATCTGCATAATGGAGGCTTCGCCTACTTGTTTACCCATATACCTTTCCATCGGCTCCAGAAAGAAACCGAACGATGCCTCCGGGTCGGGAAGAGAGCCAGCTTGTGGCACTTTCTGCAGTGCAGCCTGGTATTCAGCGAAGCGGGCTTTCAGCAGCGGGTTGTTTTCTCCGGCTGTTACCTGGTACTCCTGCAGCGTTTGCGCCTGTAGCGCAGGAGCAGCTATCAGTAGGAGTATTATATATAAGATGATCTTTTTCATGCTACTTGCTTGATTTGTTTGCGAACCTTCACTTCTTCGCGCCAGCTATACAGCACTGGCACAATGAACAGGGTGATCAATGCTACCACCATGCCTCCGAAAGTCGGAATGGCCATCGGAACCATGATATCAGAACCACGGCCGGTAGAGGTAAGTACAGGCAGCAGGGCCAGCAGGGTAGTGGCCGTTGTCATCAAACATGGCCTTACGCGGCGCATACCTGCCTCCAGCACGGTTTCCCGCACTTGTTTCTCCGACTCCAACTGTAGCCCCTCAAAGCTTTGTTTCAGGTAAGTGCCCATTACCACACCGTCGTCTGTAGCTATACCGAAGAGGGCGATAAAGCCCACCCATACAGCCACACTCAGGTTAAAGGTACGCATCTGGAACAGCTCCCGGATGTTGGTGTCTCCAAAGGAGAAGTTCAGGAACCAGTCTTGGCTGTAGAGCCACAGCATCATAAATCCACCCGAAAAAGCCATGGCAATAGAGGTGAAAATAAATAGCGTGGTAGATACAGAACGGAACTGGAAGTACAGGATCAGGAAGATGATGAGCAAGCTAAGCGGGATCACAATAGAAAGTCTCTTCTCTGCCCGTACCTGATTTTCGTAGGTGCCTGAGAACTTGTAGCTCACACCAGATGGCACCACCAGTTCTCCAGACTCAATCTTCTGGTTCAGGTAGCGCTGCGCATCCTCCACCACTGAAACCTCAGCAAAGCCGTCGCGCTTATCGAGCAGCACATAGCCCGTCAGGAAGGAATTTTCACCACGGATCATCATAGGCCCAGGGCGGTATATTACCTCGGCAATCTCGCCCAACGGTACCTGCGCTCCACTAGCCGTTGTAATCATGATGCGATCAACTGACTCAGGATCGTTACGGTATTCTCGGGCGTAGCGGGCACGGATAGAGTAGCGCTCCCGGCCTTCTACAGTAGTTGTTAGCGCCATACCGCCCATCGCCACTTCTAAATATTCCTGCACATCCGCCACATTAAGGCCATAGCGGGCCATTGCTCGACGATTCAGTTCTATCTCCATGTAAGGCTTGCCAAGGGAACGGTCGGCAAACACAGCCTCCGGCTTTACTGATGGCACCTCTTTCAGGTAGCGCTCCAGCTGAAGGCTGAAGTCTTCTATGGTTTTCAGGTCAGGGCCGTATACTTTGATACCCATTGGGGCGCGCATGCCGGTCTGCAGCATCACGAGGCGTGTTTCTATTGGCTGTAGCTTTGGTGCCGAAGTAACGCCAGGTACATTAGCCACTTTTACGATTTCATTCCAGATATCATCCGGGCTTTTAATGTGGTCGCGCCACTGGCGGTAATATTCACCGTTTTTATCCTCCACCAGCTCACCAGCCTCATCGCGCACAAACTCACCTGCATCGTCTACTTTGTAGCGAATTCGCTGGCCGTTGGCATCTGTCTTATACTCGGACTTGTACTGAATCACGTTCTCGTACATCGACATTGGCGCCGGATCAAGCGCAGTTTCAGCCCTACCTGCCTTGCCCACTACCATTTCCACTTCCGGGATGGCTGTGATGAGCATATCCAGTTGCTGCACGATGCGCTTATTGGCCTCCACGCCTGAGTGCGGCATTGAGGTAGGCATCAACAGGAAGGCTCCTTCATCCAAAGAAGGCATGAATTCTTCGCCCAAGCCAGGGAAAGTATGTGCTAAGCCGCTCCAAACAGAAGTGGTGCGAATATTATAGCCTGTTTTGTCGATGCCGCTTGCCAGCCATCCAAACACGCCGTTGAAACCTAGCCATACGTTTAAGCCAATCAGCATAATAAGCGCTGGAATAGCCAGAAACTTAGCTTTATTGGCCAGGCACCACATCAGGATGCGCGGGTACGCTTTTATAAATAAGGCAAAAGTCCCCAGCACTAAACCAATGACGAGCAGGATGAAGAGGAAGTTTAAGACCAAGCTAGCAGAAGCACCCAACGGCATCCAGTAAGAAGCCAACAACCACGATACTGCCAGCACGGCAATAGCTACCATAACAGGCATGTTGTATCGGCCATAACGCTCTGGTTTATAATAGGTTATCAGGTTGTTGGCAGCAATCAGAAGGAGCGTGATACCTGCCAGCGGAAGTATAAAAATAGCCACCACACCCATACCAAGCAGCACCCAGTTAAAGATCTTTGACCAAGTCACGTTCTTCGACCTCAGCCCAAGTATAGAATGGGCAAAAGCCGGCATGATCAGGATCGCAAAAATTAGTGAGGCTACCAGTGCGAAAGTCTTAGTGAAGGCTAGTGGACCAAACAACTTACCCTCAGCTGCCTCTAAAGTAAACACCGGCAAGAAGCTAACGATGGTAGTGGATACGGCCGTAAGTATGGCAGTGGCTACCTCGGTAGTGGCATTGTACACCGTCTTTAACAGCGACTGCCCGGGAGGTGCCTCATCCAGATGGCGCAGGATATTTTCGTTCAGGATGATGCCCAAATCCACCATAGTACCAATGGCAATGGCTATACCTGACAAGGCCACGATATTGGCATCCACGTTGAAGTACTTCATCATGATGAAGGTCATCAGTACAGCCAGTGGGAGCAGGGCAGAAATAAGCAACGAAGCGCGCAGGTTGTACACCATCACGATGATTACGATGATGGTGATAAGAATTTGAAGCAGGATAGCCTCGTTAAGTGTTCCCAGTGTCTCATTGATCAGCTGCGTACGGTCGTAGAAGGGCACAACCGTTACTTTGGAAGTACGCCCGTCAGCCAGCTTTTTTGTTGGCAGGCCAGCAGAGATCTCGTCCAGCTTCTCCTTTACATTATTGATAACGGCCAGCGGGTTGTCGCCGTAGCGGGCTATTACCACACCGCCCACAGCCTCGGCACCGCTTTTATCCAGCACACCGAGCATAGAGCGGTCGGCAGGACCTATGTTTACACGGGCAATATCGCGGATGCGGATAGGTACGTTGGCATTTACCTTTACCACAGCCTCCTCAATATCCTCCAGGTCCTGTACATAGCCCAGGCCACGCACCAGGTACTCTACTTGGTTTATCTCTACGGTATTAGCCCCTACATCCTGGTTGCTGTTCTTCAAGGTGTTCATCACCTCCATCATGGAGACATTGTTTGCCTTCATGGCGATGGGGTCCAGATCCACCTGGTACTCTTTGATATAGCCACCTACGGAGGCTACCTCGGCTACACCTTCTGCCCCGGCCAGGGCATAGCGTACATAAAAGTCTTGGATGGTACGCAGTTCGTGTAGATCCCAGCCACCGGCAGGTTTCCCGTTCTCATCACGGCCTTCCAGCGTGTACCAGTATACCTGTCCCAAAGCTGTAGCATCCGGGCCTAGTTTTGGAGTTACCTCCTCAGGCAGCAGGTCGGCTGGCAAAGAGTTGAGTTTCTCCAGTATTCGGGAGCGGCTCCAGTAATACTCCGTATCCTCGTCGAAGATAACGTAGATGCTGGAGAAGCCGAACATAGAGGTTGAACGGATGGTTTTAACCCCTGGCATGCCCAAAAGAGAGGTGGTAAGCGGATAGGTGATCTGGTCCTCCACATCCTGCGGAGAGCGGCCCATCCACTCTGTAAAAATAATTTGCTGGTTCTCACCGATGTCCGGAATAGCGTCAACCGGGACCGGGTCTCGTGGAAGAAAATTGACATTCCAGTTGAATGGAGCTACTACAATGCCCCACCCAACGATGAGGAGTAGGAGCAAAACCGTTACAAGTTTCTGCTCCAGAAAGAATTTTATAATGCTGTTTAACATGCTTGATTCGATTAGATACAAAGGAGTTAGGCTACCGAAAAGGCAGCAACAAACTGAACCAGCCTACACAGGCAGGTTTAATCGAAAAAAGCAGAGTTTATATCAGGAAAGACTGCACCAGCACCGGTATGTCGCGGGCTAGTGGGGGGGACTCGTATAAGGCGTAAGCTGGCTTTAGCTCAACTTCAGGAGCAAACCACTGAAGCACCAGTACCTTAACAGCGGCAATAAACTTGATATCCTGCAGCTTGTTCAGTGAAACAGGTTTGTCTTTTGCAGCCACATCCAGCCGCTCCACTTTTACCTGGTGGTCTTGGCAGCAGTTCTCATCAGCTTCTTGGTCTGGAGCATGGCAAGGAGGAATCTCTTCCTTGGGCTTCTCCATCGGGCATTCTGCCTCGGCTCCGAAGAAGGTTACATCTCGTAACTCTCCGCCACAAATATGCATACCCACAGCCATACCCGTCGAGGAGACGAGCACCAGCAGTGTAAGGGTTAGCAATAAGATCTGGCGGTATAGGTTCATGAGTTACTTTATACTTGCTACAAAGGTATAAGCCCAAGCGCAAGGATGCTTATAAAATTAACAAAAACTTTTACATAATTTCTCCCTTAAGGTTGTAAAAGCTTTGAAATTAAATTTATTTATACTTCTCTAAACCAGTGAGTTTATGCTTTCTTCCATATGCTTCAGGAAGAGGTGAATGTGGTAGCCATCGGCCAAAGCATGGTGTACCCGCACACTCAGTGGCAGCACCACTTTCTCTGCTTGTACCTCTAATTTTCCAAAAGCTAACTTAGGAATAGCGTCGTTAGCGTCGCCCATATGGGCATGCTCCATTCCATTAAACTTAAACCAAGGAAGGGTGGTGGCATGTATCAGATCAGGGCCGTTGTAGCCGTAGAATAGCTTGCTGCCTTGCTTCGCCTCAGCCACAATTTCAGAAGCCTCTTTAGAGAAAGCCTGAAGGTCCGGGTGGTGCGGCAGGTGTACGAAAGACACTGTTTTACGGTCCGTCAGCACTGTAGTTGAAATATCTGCGGCCTCATACTTTACTACTTCATTGCCTTCCAGGCGCAACAGGAAGTTATCTGTCTTTAAAACGCCTTGTGTAGCGGCATGCATATAAGCCAGAAAAACCGAAAGCTTGTGCTTTTTGCAATAGTGGAATAAGTTGGTAATTTCTACTTCGGTGTGGACATTGAAGAAAGGCTGCTCAAAGCCTTTGAAGAAATGAAAATGCTCTTCACGCTCCCAACCTTTCGTTTCGAAGCGTGTTTTTTTGTATTGAGATCTTGTAAGCATGTAAGCAGTTGATGATGGCGCAAAGGTACAGCTTTGGGCAAAGGCTGAAAAGGAGATTTTCTTTTAGTTCTAAACAAGTGGGGGAAGCTATACTTTCTTGCTGCTGTTCATCCCTAGCCTTACAACCGCTGCTGTTTCATCTTTGGCTTTGTTGCCCTCTAGGCCGGGAGGCCTCGTCCTTGGGTTGAGCGCTGTGTTCCCTCCTGCGCCAGGGCGCTGCCGCTCGCGCGGCACCGGATCTCACAAGGCGCTCAACCCAAGGACTGGGATCATTTTAAATAGCTCCTGCTTTCTGCAACTGTCCCCTTAAGGACAAGTGAGACGAGAGTCGAAACTTGCGACCGTAGGTCAGAGGGGTGGGTTCGCTTAGGTAGCTAGTGCTACAGCACTTAGACTTTGAGAAATGGCAGCCTCGGTAAAACTAAAGCAGGGAGTTGGAAAAAACCAATTTCTTCACCTGATCTTAAATCCCAGACCTAGCAGCCCGTGCAGGGCAACATTGGGGACTTGTGCTTCTCCATTTGCTACAGGTACCTCTACATAAGAGGCCGTAACCCTGCCTTCTCCAAGAATAAACCACTTTTTGGTGAAGTAGTAGCGTTTAGTTACAGCAGCCTCCACCACAGAGCCGGAAATGTAGTAGCCTTCGTCAAAAATGCCCCTGTCTTCTGGATAGGGAACATTGTGTATGGTTGATTCGGGATGTGTGATAACTAGTCCGGCACCGGCGGAGAGGGTAAGGCCGTAGACCAGCCAGAGGCGGTTTAGGGTAAGCAGATTATAGCCATCGGTTATAGAAAAGCGCTGCACCTCAGGCGGTGGGTTGTCAAGTATGAGCTTGTGGTGCGTAAACTTCAGTTCCCAGCCTTTTTCGCTTTGCCAGGTGCTCACGCGGATGTCGTAGTATACTGGTGGGTTGAAAGGTTCTGTGCAGTATTTGGCCCTTAATTCAATATCCGCCGCATCGCTCTGCGAAATGTGTAGGGGCGTAAGGAAGTTATGCGCACCTCCGCCTGCCACTGCTACTTCCCAGGCTCGGTTCTGGCTATTTCCTGTATGTGCCCAAAGTAGCAGGGCTGTGATAAGCAGCGCCAACTGTTTCAGCTTCATCCCCTCATCCTCCTAAGTATAACCAATAAGTTTAACGGGGGATGATGTGCTCGTGTTTACCGTGCTACCATGGCCGGGGCGGAGGAAAAGATGTTCTGTATGATATCAACTAGGGCAGTAGGGTAAACACCTACTATAACGAGCAGCAGTGCCAGCACTGCCAAGGTGCCAACACTGGCAAGGTAAATGGAAGGGCGCAATCGTTTTCTTGGCTCGACTTCCGTAACGTCTGGTTGCTGAAACATCACGGCAATCACTTTGATGTAATAATATAAGCCGATGACACTGTTTAGCACCAGCATCGCCACAAGCAGCCAAAGCTGTGTGTTTACACCTGCAGCTAAAAGGTAGAACTTGCCTACAAAGCCAGCGGTAAGCGGAATACCAGCTAGTGAAAGCAGCATCGCAGTGAAGACGGTGGCAGTCCAGGGGCGCCGCCATAGCAGGCCTTGGTAATCTTCCAGTAGTTCGGCGTCCCGTTCCTTATCCGACAGCATGGCTACCACACCAAAAGCACCCACGGTGGTAATGAAGTAGGCGACCAGGTAAAAGGATACCGCTTCCACGCCCATCTGATTACCAGCCAGAAAAGCCACAAGTAAATAACCCAAGTGCGAGATAGAGGAGTAAGCCAGAATACGCTTCACATTTGTCTGCAGCAGTGCCAGCAGGTTACCGGCAATCATGGAGGCAACCGCCACAATGGTGAAAATTGTAATGAGCGTAGGATAACGGAAGCCATCCACTTCCATAAAAAAGCGAAGCAAGAGGCCGATAACCCCACCTTTAGATACTGTGGCAATAAAAGCCGTAACCGGGGCAGGAGCACCCTCATACACGTCGGGCGTCCACATATGGAAAGGTACTACGCTCAGCTTAAAGCCAATGCCGATAATCATCATGCCGAAGCCGGTTAGCAGCAAGAGTGGAAGCTCCTGTAGCCCAGCCATGGCTGTGGCTATGCCGGCAAAGGTCATGGTGCCAGTGCTAAAGTATACCAGCGCCATCCCGAAGAGCAGGAAGGCAGAAGAAAAGGCGGCAAGTATAAGGTATTTGATGCCAGCTTCATCGGAGCGTTCACGGGCACGCAGATAAGAAATAAGTGCATACAAGGAGACACTCAGTGCCTCCAGCCCCAGAAAAAGCGAGGCAAAGTGCGTGCTGATTACCATAGTGCAGGCACCTAAGGTAGAGAGCAGCAGTAGAATATAATATTCCTCTTTCTGTTCTTCCCGCTGCTCAAAGTAGGCGTAGGAGAGCATACTTATTAGCAGTGCCGTTGCCAGAATCAAACCAATATAGAATATCCCAAATCCGTCTATCACGAATAAAGGAGCAATAGGATACGATGTGACACCTCGTAGTTCAAAAAGGGACAGGAAAGCAGCCGCAAAAGACACAGCCGTAATAACATAAATAATCTTATGGTTCCGCCATGCCGCCACCACCAGCATGTTGATGAGTGCAGCTACCGTAAGTATAATCAGCGGCATCAGGTGCAGGAAGTCTGTTTGGCTCATGGTGTTTATGATTTGGGGATTTGAGTATCTGGTAATTTGTAAATGCTAATCATTATTGCTGGCGCGAGCTTATAGCTCGTGTCAATTTTCAGCGTTTGCGGTACGAGCTGCAAACTCGCACCAGCGCACGTTACCTTTTCTTCATTTTCTCAATCCTCAGCTCCGGTTTTGAGACTGCCTCCACCACCGCCACTTTCTTCTTCACCTCAGGCTCCTGGTATGCCTGCAGTTGCTGATTTATACTTGGCTGTGCGGTGTCCAGCACTGGTTGTGGGTAAAGGCCTAACCAAAGTATAAGCACGACCATCGGCACTGCAATCAGCATTTCACGGGCAGTAAGGTCGGGGAGCGGGTGATCGGTGGGGGCAGGCTCGTAGAATACTTTCTGCATGATGCGCAGCGAGTAGGCCGTGGCCAGTACGAGACCGATAGTTGCGATAACTGTGAGCCAGTTGTTCGCCTGCCAAGAGCCTACCAGGGTCAGGAATTCAGCGATGAAGTTGCCCAGCCCGGGCAAGCCCAGCGAAGCCATGACAAAGATGAGCGCGATCACTCCCATCTTTGGTGCTTTGGCCCAGAAGCCACCCATTTGCCCAATGTCGCGGGTGTGCAGGCGCTCGTACAGGAAGCCCGCAATGATGAACAAGGCACCGGTGCTGAGGCCATGGGCGATCATCTGCATCACTACGCCCTGCAGCGCCCACTCGTTAAAGGCAAACACACCCAGTATCACAAAGCCCATGTGGCTCACCGAAGTATAGGCCACCAGCCGTTTCAGGTCGGTTTGGGAGTAGGCGAGTATGGCTCCGTAAATGATGCCGATCACACCCAGCAGCATGGCCCAGGGTGCAAACTCTACTGTTGCCGTCGGAAATAAGGGCAGCACGAAACGAAGCAAGCCGTAGGCTCCGGTTTTCAGTAGCAGACCAGCTAGTATAACACTGCCTGCAGTGGGTGCCTCAGAGTGCGCATCGGGTAGCCAGGAGTGGAAAGGCACCACCGGCAGCTTCACAAGGAAGGCAGCCAGAAAGCCGAACATCAGCAATCGTGCTGCGCCCGGAGCCAATGTTGTGTCCAGCAGCTCGAAGTAATTAAAAGTATAAGTGCCAGTCTGGGAGCCATGTATGAAGTATAAACCAAGTATGGAAAGCAGCATCAGCAGCCCACTGGCCTGCGTGAAAATAAAGAACTTGTAGGCGGCATAGTTGCGGTTTGTATGTCCCCAGACCCCTATCAGGAAGTACATCGGGATGAGCATCACCTCCCAGAAAAAGTAGAACAGGAACAAATCCATGGTGAGGAAGACACCTGTGATACCCGCCAGCACCCACAGCAGGTTAAAATGGAAGAAGCCGGATTTAGTTTGAATCTCCCGCCAGGAAATAAGTACGGCCAGTATGCCAATAAAGAAGGTAAGCAGCAGCATGAGCAGGCTCAGTCCGTCGAGGGCAAGTATAAAATTCACGCCCCACTGCGGAATCCAAGGAATCTCCAGCTGCATGAGCCATGGCGAAGCTCCTAAAGTGGCAGTAGGTGTATCAAGCCATAAGTAGATGGCAAGTATAAAATCGGTCAGTACAGCAAAGAGGGCGATCCAGCGGGGCAGCACGGGGTGCCACTTTTTGGAAAGCCACGCCAGCAGTCCGCCAGCCATCAGTATCACGATCATCCAGACGAGTATCATAGCAGTAGACTTATGGTGAGAATCATGATAGCACCGACCACAATACCAGCCACGTAGTTGCGCAGCACGCCGCTCTGGGTTTGCGAGAACATCACATGGAAGCCCTCGGCCACGCGGGTTAGGCCGGTGTAAAAGCTGTCGATGATGTCGCGCTTGTTGAGGTTGGCCAGAAACACGTAGGGCCGCACGAACAGCTTGTCGTAGAGGGCATCAAAACCCCAGCCCGAGAACCAGAAACGATGCAGTTTCATAGCAAAGCTGGAGCTGTTCAGGTTTTGTAGCAGCGCCGGACTCTTCTGGTAAAACAGGTAGGCTACAAAGACACCACCCAACGACACCGCCGCTGCCAATACCTGGAACAGCCACTCGTTTGCCGCCATCAGCTCATTTGCCATAATTTCGGGTAACACTGGAGCCATAAGGCCTGAGAACAAGGCTATATGAGCGAAATTGTGCGGCAGCTCTATAAATCCGCCTACCAAAGAAAGTATGGCCAGTATGACTAAAGGTATGGTGATGACCTTCCCTGGTGGGTGCGCTAGGTGTGTTTTAGCTTCGCCGTAAAAGATCATGAACACCATCCGGAAAGTGTAAATCGAGGTAATAAAAGCGCCTATTAGCCCAGCTAAATACAACCAGATGCTGCCTTGCGGACCAGCCAGGGTATACCATAGAATTTGGTCTTTACTGTAGAAACCAGAAGTGATAACCGGCAGCGCCGCCAACGAAGCCGCTCCGATCAGGAAGGTCCAGAATACGACCGGCATATTTTTGCGAAGACCGCCCATCCGGCGCATGTCCTGCTCGTGGTGCAGGGCCAGTATGATAGCCCCGGCACAAAGGAATAGCAGCGCTTTAAAGAAGGCGTGGATCATAAAGTGGAAAATACCCGCTGACCAGGCACCCACACCCAATGCCAAAAACATATAGCCGATCTGGCTGATAGTAGAGTAGGCCAATACGCGCTTGAGGTCGTATTGTGTGAGGGCGGAGAAGCCAGCCAGCAATAAGGTTACTGCACCTACCACCGCCACTGCCATCTGAGCCACCGGTGCCAGGTCAAAGATCACGTACATACGGGCAATAAGGTAAACACCAGCGGTTACCATGGTAGCAGCATGTATAAGTGCCGAAACTGGTGTCGGGCCCGCCATCGCATCGGGTAACCAGGTCTGCAGCGGCAGCTGGCCCGATTTACCTACCGCACCGCCCAAGAGCAGCAGCCCCACCAGTACCGCCGTCTGAGCCCCGACGCTCCATACTTCAGGAGCCTCGGTCAGTATAGCCTGTATGTTTAGCGTGCCAAATGTCTGGAAAAGTATGAAAAGCCCAATAGCCATAGCTGTATCACCCACACGGGTAATGAGGAAAGCTTTGCGGGCTGCGTAACCGTTAGCGGGCTCTTTGTACCAGAAGCCAATAAGCAGGTAAGAGCACAGGCCTACACCTTCCCAACCCAGGTACAGTAGCAGCAGGTTATCAGCCATCACCAGCATCAGCATAGAGCCCACAAACAGGTTCATGCAGGCAAAGAAGCGGGGGAAATCCGCATCCTCGGCCATATAGGCGGTGGCGTAGAGGTGAATCAGAAATCCCACAAACGTGATGACGAAAATAAATACAATCGAGAGCGCATCCAGATGAAAGGCAATGGACGGGTTAAAACCTGCTACACTAAACCACTGCCATACTTCCTGGTGGTAAAAGGCAGGCTTTTCAGATAAGAACTGCAAGCCCAGCAGTATGGTAATGAGTGCCGAGATACCTACACTGCCTACTCCAAGTATAGCCACAAGCCTGCGCGATAAGCGGGTGTCGAAATGAATGAGCAGGAGCGATCCCAGAAAAGGCAGGGCAGGTATGAGCCAGATGAAGTTTTCCATAGTCTTATCCTTTCATAAAGTTGGCAGCATCGCTGTCGAGGGTTTTAAGTTGATGATAGATCTGCAGGATCAGCGCCAGCCCCACCGATACTTCTGCAGCAGCCATGGTCAGTATAAAAATGAACATCACCTGCCCGTCGGGCTGCACCCATTTAGAGCCAGCCACGATAAAAGCAAGCCCTGCGGCGTTGAGCATGATCTCCACCGAAATCAGCATAAAGATGACATTGCGGCGAATGAGGACGCTGATCAGGCCCAACATAAAAAGAACACCTGCCAGCAACAGGGCAGCTTCCATGATTGATGTGTTCATGCGGCTGCGCTCCTTTCCTGTAAAAACCGGTGAATAACTTTTTTCTTCTGCCTGCCCAGGTGGTAAGCACCTACAATGCCTGCGGTAAGTAAAATGCCGCAGAGCTGCACGCCCAGTATATAGGGACCGAACAAGGACAAGCCCACCAGCCTGGCATCCACGTCGGCCACTGCCTGAGTTTGCGGAGGTGTACCGGCCGCTACAATGTAGATCAGCTCTGCCAACAGTACTGCCGATAGTATGGCCGGGCCAACCCAGATTGAAGGCTTGAGCCATTCTTTCTCGCGCTGCACATCTTCCTGCGTCAGGTTAAGCATCATGATCACGAAGATGATGAGCACCACAATGGCCCCGGCGTAAATAATCACTTCCAACGCCGCCATAAAGGGAGCACCCAAGGTGAAAAACACCACCGCCACCGCTAGGAAAGACACCACCAGGTAGAGCAAAGCGTGGATTATGTTGTAGCGAGTGATCACCATAATAGTGGAGAGTACGGCGACGGCTGCTGCTATATAAAATGTCAGTTCCATAGGCCTTAAGGGATTAAGCTTTTGATGTCTACAGGAGGCAACTCGTTTTCTGATTCGCCCTTGTCTTTTCCGCCGATGGCCATGCCCGCTACTTTGTAGTAGTTGTAGCCATGGTACTTGCCCTGGCCGTTGATGAGCAGGTCCTTTTTCTCATACACCAGGTTTTGCCGGTTATACTCGCCCATCTCAAAGTCTGGGATGAGCTGAATGGCGTAGGTCGGACAGGCTTCCTCGCAGTAGCCGCAGAAGATGCAGCGCGAAAAATTGATGCGGAAAAAATCGGGATAGCGGCGGCCGGCTTCGTCTTCGGAAGGCTGCAGAGCAATGCAGTCTACCGGGCAGGCGGCGGCACAGAGGTTGCAGGCTACGCAGCGCTCGCCGCCGTCCGGGTCGCGCGTGAGTACAATGCGGCCCCGCCAACGGGTCGGAAGTATAGGTTTCTGCTCCGGGTAAAGTATGGTCTCCCGCTTATGAAAAGCATGCAGAAACGTGAGCCACATACTGCGCAACAAACTAAACATAGCTGCTCCTTTCGTTTTATAGTTTACAGACACTCACAGGTCTGAAAGACACTGTGAGGTCGGGTATTTTATTTTGTGCTGGTGCGAGCTACAAGCTCGCACCAGCACTTCTTGCTTTAGTTTTGCACTTACTCATTCAGCCACAGCACCACACCAGCTGTTACCATCAGGTTCAGCAGCGTGAGAGGCAGCAGTACCTTCCAGCCATACTCCATTAGCTGATCGTACCTTGGCCTTGGCATGGAGGCGCGGAGGAGGATGAAGATCATCAGGAAGAAGAGTGTCTTTAGGATAAACCATACAATGGGCGGCAGGAAATCAGGGCCAAGCCAGCCGCCAAAGTATAGTGTCACGATCATGCAAGAGATAAGCGTGATGCCCATATACTCGCCGATAAAGAACATGCCGAACTTCATACCAGAATACTCCGAGTGAAAGCCGGCAATCAACTCACTTTCTGCCTCCGGAATATCAAAAGGGAGGCGGTGCGTTTCGGCGATGCCAGCGATGAAGAAGATCACAAAGCCGACGATCTGTGGGATGAAAAACCACAGTCCCCGCTGCGCCTCCACAATCTCCACCAGGCTGAAAGAGCCTGTCAGCAGTACCACGCCCATGAGCGAAAGTCCCATGAACACCTCGTAAGAAATCATCTGCGCCGCTCCGCGCATGGCACCCAGCAAGCTATACTTGTTATTCGATGCCCAGCCACCCAGTATAATACTATAGGCTCCCATAGACGACATAGCCAGGAAGAACAATAAGCCGATGTTCAGGTCAGCCACAATTACTCCCGGTGCGAACGGTATTACCACAAAGCTCATCAACACCGTGACTACTACAATGGCTGGGGCCAGCACAAACACAGGCTTATCAGCAAACGGCGGAATCCAGTCCTGTTTGAAGAACAGCTTTATCGAGTCTGCGGCTACGATCAGAAGGCCGAAGGGGCCGGCACGGTTAGGGCCGTACCGGTCCTGGAACAGGGCCAGCAGGCGTCGCTCCACCCAGATAAGTGCAGCCGCCACGTTCAGCATGACGAACAGCACGCCGCCGATGATCAGAAAGTAGTTTGGGGTTGCTGTTTCCATTTGATGTCTCGGTTAAGTATGGCCCAGGCAGGTAATTCGGCAAAAGGTACCCCAGGTAAGCCGTTCGGCATTCCGGCTGTGCCGCTCGGTATGGTTTGGCTTAATCTCACTGGTAACTGGTATATCTGCCCTTCGATAGAGAAGCTCAGCAATTGCCCCTCGTCTAATTTCAGGCGTATGGCATCTGCTGCGTTTATGGCAACATAGGGCTCCGGAATCCGCTGCATAATGGAAGGCGAATGGTTGCTCATCTCTTCGGATCCGAAAGTATGGTGCAGTGGCAGCATGTACAGGTGTCCCTCTAACGGGAAAAACTTTTGTGGCACGGCCGTAGAAAACAGCAGGTTACCAGTGGGCTCTATCAAGCGCACGCCCGGGTCTCCACCCTTTAGTTGCCCACCTACTTCTTCTTGATACTTATTAGTTGCCTGGTTCGAGTTCCAACCCGGTGCCCAGAAAAATGGAATCATAGAAGAAGGCGGTTGGCCGCGATAGCCCTCCATGGTGTAGGAGAGGGGTGAGTCAGGATCTTCGGCTGGTTTAGGCTCATGTACGGTTACCCTGGCCAGCATAGAGGTGCGACCGCTGAAGCGGTGCGGAGCACGTGGTATGCGTTGGCCGGCAATACGGAAATCGGTGGGTGGAGCAGTTCTCTGGATTCCCTCCAACTCAGGATACTCTTTAGCTATTGCTTTGATAATGTCATCATAGCCGTGCCAGCTGCTAATCTCTTCATCACCCATAACAGTGCCGACCTCAGCTAGCCAGTGCCAGCTTTCCTGTATTTCCTCTGGCACCGGGTGCACCTGGAAAAAGCGCTGTGCCCTCCCTTCGTTGTTTATGAGTATGCCGTCTGCCTCTGAAAAAGGAGCGGCGGGTAGTACAATGTTTGCCTTTTCGGTTGTAAGGTTGTGCAGGTAGTCCAGCGCAATCACCTGTTTGCAGTTTTTCAGAAACTGATCTATCGTGGCGGTGCTGGCTCTTCGGTAAAGGTCGTTCTCTAGTATAATCACCGTATCTGCATAGCCGTTCAAAACAGCCTCAAAAGCCGACTCTAACTTATGGCCGCCAAGCATGGCTAAGCCCATACTGTTGCATTCCGGCACTACCAGGCTTATACCCACTGGCTTCTCCTTTGCTTTCAAGGCATGTGCGATGTTGGCGGCGGCTTTCAATACGCGCTCACTTCCGGAGGAGGTGCCGGATATGATGAGTGGGTTTTGAGCTCTCATCAAAGCCTCGGCAATCTGTTGTGCCAGTGCCTGATCATCCTCGCTTATGCCTCGTACCTCCGGAGATTCCTCATTTATCACATTAGCCACAGCAAAGCCGAGGCGGGCAATGGCATCTGGTGAGTCGAAGAAAGTATAGGTAGCCAGTTCGTCTAGTTTGGTAGGCGTGTAGTGGGCCACAACGAGCGGACCTTTATCTGTTTGCACCAGTCCGCGTACGGCCGCATCCTGCCACAAAGGTATGTTGGCTTTGGATACGTGCTCGAGCATTGGCTGCTGCCTTACCGACTGTCTTACCGCCAGCGCCAGCATAGGGGCCGTGTTAGTCAGGTCTTCACCCAGTATAAACACAGCGTCTGCCTTTTCTACTTCTCTTAAAGAAGGAGTTCTTACCGAGCCGTCCCGGAGTATATGCAGGGCCAGGTCCACCAGGTCATGGTCCACATCTGAAACCCCATGGTAGAAATTATCCTCGCCCACCAGTTTCTTCAGTACATAGTTTGATTCCAGGGAGGCACGAGGAGACCCGATGCCGATGACGCGTCCGGTTCTGATGGCTGATGTAGCTGCCTCCAGGGCTGGATATTTTTCTGTAGCCTCAGGTAATTTACTTCGCACCAAAGGCTTTCTGATGCGGCCGGCACTGTTAACAAATTCATAGCCAAAGCGACCACGGTCGCAGAGGAAGTAGCCATTTATCTCGCCGTTATAGCGGTTGGTAATGTTGCGCAAGGTGCCGTAGCGTTCGCCAGCGATGGTGTTACAGCCGATGCTGCAGTGGTGGCAAACGGAGGGGGCAGAGGTTAGGTCCCATTTACGGGTATAGTGTTGTTTCAGCGTTTTATCAGTGAACACGCCTGTTGGACATACTTCTGCCAGGTTGCCGCTGAACTCACTTTCCAGCACGCCGTCTTCGGCACGGCCAAAGTATAAATGGTTGTGGGCGGCAAACACATCCAGGTCTTTGCCACCGGCATAATCTTTATAGTAGCGCACACAGCGGTAGCACTGTATGCAGCGGTTCATTTCGTGGTTGAGGAAAGGACCAAGGTATTGGTTGCGGTAAGTTCTCTTTTGAAAGCTGTATTGCCTGTAGTTGTGGCCCGTCATCACGGTCATGTCCTGCAGGTGGCAGGCGCCGCCCTCGTCGCACACAGCGCAATCGTGAGGGTGGTTGGTCATGAGCCAGCCAATGATGTGCGCCCGGAACTCCTTGGCCTCCATGTCCGCAATAGAGATGCGCATACCGTCCCGGACTTGCTCCATACACGACATAAAGAGCTTGCCCTTCGTATCATTCTCATCTTTGTACACTTTCACGGCGCACTGACGGCAGGCACCAATGGAGCCCATAGCCGGGTGCCAGCAAAAGTAGGGCAGGTCCTTGCCAAGGGTGAGGCAGGTTTCGAGCAGGTTATTGCCTGCCTGCACGTCGTAGGGTTTGTTATCTATATAGATGGTTGCCATGCTTTGCTTTTGCTCCAGGGACAGTGGTGTTCGTGAATGTGCCGTTCAAAATCTTCTCTGAAGTATTTCAGAGCGCTCTGTAGGGGTTCCATGGCACCGGGTGCCAGTGCGCAAAACGTGTTGCCGGGGCCAAGGTATTTGGTATGAAAGTCGAGTGTGAGCAGGTGTTCGGGTTTGCCTTCGCCTTTGTCTATGGCCATTAGTATTTTCTCAACCCAAGGCAGCCCTTCACGGCAGGGCGTGCAGAAACCGCAGGACTCCTGTGCAAAGAAGTGCTGCAGGTTCAGCGTGAAGCCGACAGGGCAGGTCTGGTCGTCCATGATGATCATAGTGCCGGTACCCAAACGACTGCCAGCCGCCTGTATCGAGCCATAGTCCATGGGCAGGTCGAGGTGCTCTTCCACCAGGAAATCTGTGGAGGCCCCACCGGGCAAAAGCCCACGGAACAGGTAACCATCCTGCATACCACCGGCATATTCTTCCAGTAGCTCTCGTATGGTTATACCCATCGGGAGTTCCCAACAGCCCGGTGTTTTCACGCGTCCGCTCACGCCGTAGAGTTTGGTACCGGCATCCTCTGTTAAGCCAAGCTTCTTGAACCACTCCGCGCCGTTGTTCACTATATGGGGCAGGTTACAAAGCGTCTCGACATTATTCACAATGGTAGGCTTGCCAAACAGTCCGCTAACCTGTGGGAAAGGTGGTTTGGCTCTGGGGTTGGCGCGTTTGCCTTCCAAAGCATTGAGTAAGGCTGTCTCTTCGCCGCACATGTAGCGGCCCACGCCTGTGTGCAGGTGCATCTCCAGGTTAAAACCGGAGCCAAGTATATTATTGCCAAGGTAGCCTGCCTCGTAAGCCTCATGTATAGCTTGAGTGATTTCTTTAGCTGCCAGCTTGTAAGCCCAGCGCAGAAAAACGTAGCTTATACTTGCCTGTATGGCATAGGAGGCCACAATCATTCCCTCGATGAGCTGGTGCGGATTTCCTTCCAGAAGCACTCTGTCTTTGAAGGTACCCGGCTCCATTTCATCGGCGTTGGCCACCAGGTACTTTGGCGAAGGCGCATCAGGCCCCATCGGCACAAAGCTCCACTTCATACCTGTCGGGAAGCCGGCGCCGCCACGCCCGCGCAGATTAGCGTCTTTCACCAGTGCCTGCACCTCCTGAGGCGACATCTCTTTCAGAATTTTTCGCACAGACTGGTAGCCACCCACTTTCTCATACTCTTTTAGGTTGAGTGGTTTGCGGCCTGGTACAATGTGTTGAGTCAGGGGCTTCTCCATAGGCGCCCGCTTTGGTTTTAGGTATACTTGCTCAGGATCTCATCTAGTTGTTCCACCGTTAAGTTACGGTACAGGTCGTGGTCTATCATAAGGGCAGGGGCACAATCGCAGGTGCCTAGGCAGCAGTTGGGAAGTATGGTAAAGCGGCCATCTGCTGTGGTCTGGCCATACTGTATGTTCAGTTTTTCAAAAAGCTGATTGCGGATGACTTCGTAGCCCATCACATAACAGCTGATGCTGTCGCAAACAAGTATCACATGCCGACCCACAGGCCTGCGGAAGATCAGGTTGTAAAACGTAGCCACACTATCCAGCTCCGCAGTAGACATGCCTACATACTCCGCCACGTCCTTCAGGCTCTCGTCCGATACCCAGCCATGGCTTTGCTGCACGATCTTCAGGGCCTCAATGCAGGCATTCTTAGGCGAAGGCACCAAGCTTATTTCGTGGTCAATCTGATGTTTTTCTTCTGTAGTCAGCATTTGTTAGATACAAGTATCAGGACGTTAGACATACAATTTTATATTTTGTGCTCCTGCTGGTTTGAGCCTGAGGCGCCCAAACCAGTGGAAATGTTTTCAATTCCTTTTGCCTCGCTCAGCGATCAATATCTGCCAGCACATAATCCATTGCGCCAAGTATGGACAGCAGGTCCGCTACCGTGTAGCCTTTGGTAATGTAAGGCAGCATCTGCATGTGCGGGAACGACGGAGTGCGAATGCGCAGGCGGTAGGGTGAGGTGTTGCCGTCGCTGGTAACGTAATAGCCGTTGGCACCTTTCGTGGCCTCGATACAACTCATGGCTTCCCCCACAGGCATCACGGGTCCCCAGCTCACACCTAAGAAGTGCGTGATGAGGGTTTCTATGTCGTGCATCGTGTGCTTTTTAATCGGCGGCGTAGTGAGCGGGTGATCAGACTTGTAAGGTCCTTCCGGCATGTTTTTCACGCACTGCTCAATAATGTGCAGACTTTGGCGCATCTCGGCCACTCGTACCACTGCTCGGTCGTAGCAATCGCCGTTTGCTGCGGTAGGCACATCAAAGTTAAACATTTCGTAGCCGGAGTAAGGCTGCTTCTTACGGAAATCCCATTCAAAGCCGCAGGCGCGCAGATTAGGCCCTGTCACGCCCCATTCTATGGCCTCGTCTAAGGTAAATATGCCGATGCCTTTGGTGCGCGCCTTGAACAGGCTATTCCTCATCACCATGGCATCGTACTCTTTCAGGCGTTTCGGGAAATAGTTGAGGAAGTTCTGTACCAGCGTTTCCCATCCTTTAGGCAGGTCCTGTGCTACACCGCCTATACGGAACCAGTTCGGGTGCATGCGACCACCGGTAACAGCTTCTACTATATCAAATATCTTTTCGCGGTCGGTGAACATGTAGAAAACTGGTGAGAGCTGCCCCACGTCCTGGGCGAAGGTACCGTACCACACTAGGTGGCTGGCAATGCGGAAAAGTTCGCATAACATGATGCGGATCACCTTTACGCGGTCCGGCACCTGGATGCCTGCCAGTTTTTCCACGGCCATCAGGTAAGCCAGGTTGTTCATGGTGCCGCCCAGATAGTCTACTCGGTCTGTATAGGGAAGGTAGGTATGCCACGACTGACGCTCGGCCATTTTCTCCTGGCCACGGTGGTGGAAACCAATATCAGGTATGGCGTCTACAATATCCTCGCCGTCCAGTTGCAATACGATGCGCAGAACGCCGTGTGTACCGGGGTGCTGCGGACCGATGTTGAGGAACATGAAGTCGCTGTCGTCGCTTTGGCGCTGTAGCCCCCATTCTTCTGGTTTAAATTGCAGTGCCGCCTGCTCCAGGTCTACCTTATCGTCATAAAGCTGGAAAGGCCCCATCTCAGTGGCACGGGCCGGGTGTTCTTTGCGCAGCGGGTGGCCTACCCAAGTGCGTGGCATTAGGATGCGGTACAGGTGCGGGTGCCCCGTAAAGCGGATGCCGAACATATCATACACTTCGCGCTCGTACCAGTTTGCATTGGCCCAGAGGCTACTTATACTTGGTACGGTCGGGAATTCATCACGGTAGCCCACCTTAAGTCGGACAAAGCTGTTACGCTCGAAGGAGAGGAGGTGGTAAATGATAGTGAAGGCGTAGGGTATGTGGCCATTATTCGGTTTACGGGTACGTTCATCAATAGCAGTTAGGTCGTAGAGCATGCGAAAAGGCTGTGGAATATCCTTTTTCAGGAAGGTTAGTACCTCCACAATCTTATCATGCGGCATCCAGAGGGTGAGAATCTCATCCTTCGTTGCCTGCGGGGTAAACGTGTCTGCCCCAAACCGCGCCTGCAGTTGCTCTAATGTGCTGTTCCCGTTTTCCATGGGTGAATCTGAAAAATTGCCCGTGATGCTACGCTACTTCATGCTATACTTTCTGTAGTTGATTAACTATGATAAATAATTTTTTTTTACTGTTAGTTGATAAAAGGTATCGCCATTTTATTTTTCACCCCGAAAGGTTCTGTTTGCTAGGGTCATAAGCTAACTTTATTTCCACCAGGTTTCTCCCAGAATGACCCTAGATATTAATTTCTATACCCCTCTTCGAACTCTCTAACTTCCTATACCTCATCAGGTGAGCGGAACTCCGTCATTTTTGATCGAGTCTCCTGCCGTCTTTCCTTCACATCAATCTTATCCGGCTTGATTATGCCCTGTTCACCAATTGTCCAGCTGAGTGGTCGCCTTTCTTTGCCAACTGACTCTGCCAATAGCATCAGGCCTTCCATAAAAGCATCGGGTCGGGGAGGGCAACCGGGTACGTATACATCCACTGGCAAGAATTTATCAACTCCCTGCACCACACTATAGATATCAAACATGCCGCCTGAGTTGGCGCAGCTACCCATTGAGATCACCCAACGTGGCTCCATCATTTGCTCATGCAGGCGTTTGATAATAGGGGCCATTTTGATGAAAACCGTACCGGCGATGATCATCACGTCGGCCTCGCGCGGCGTACCACGGATTACCTCGGCTCCGAAGCGGGCAACGTCATATTTGGGTGTCATACTAGTGGCCATCTCTACAAAACAGCAGCTCAGCCCGAAATGGAAGGGCCACATAGAATTTTTCCGGCCCCAGGCGATAAGGTCCTGCAATGTGGTGAGCATAACGCTTTGCTGCACCGTTTCCTCGTAAGAACTGGTGCCTCTCGTCGCCTTTACTGGATCATCCGGTTTGCTTAGCCACCATTTCATAGGCGGTTTGGTTATAGGTTATAAATGCTTATTCCCCGTACAGGGAGTCTTCTCTGTCAGTAATTCAGGCAGCAGGTTTCTGCATTTTTTTGTAGGCCGCTAAGATTTTGTTGCCATCCGGGCCAAAATCCAAAGCGCCGTTGCGCCACTCGTATATCAGTACCACCACCAGCATCAGCACAAACACAGCCACCCCGGCGTAGCCGTACCAGCCCAACTCTCTAAAAGCTATAGCCCACGCAAGTATAAACACAACCTCCACATCGAAGATGACGAACAACATGGCCACCAGGTAAAACTGTGAAGAGAAACGAATACGGGCCCCGCCTGCACTTACAATGCCGCCTTCATAGGGCTCACCAGTGGCACGCTCCTTATGCCGCTGGCCCAGCACGTAGGAGAGGCCTAATATAAGCCCCACTAAACTTAGCACAATGGCGCCGTAGACCACTAAGGGCCAAAGCAATGTTGTACTTTCACTTGAAGCATCCACGGCTATTCGCCTCCTCGCGAATGTTGTTTTATGTTGATCAAGAACAGTTTAAATCATATGTCACAAGTGCTGCGGTGTCTGTTAATGTCCTGTTATGTAATGTTCAAGATTATCAATGATGAACTTTTGCTCTTCTATTATATATTTCACAATGTCACCGATAGAAACTAGACCAACAATTTTACCATCCTGCACTACAGGCAGGTGCCTAATGTACTTATGTGTCATAAGTTTCATGCAATCTTCTACCGTGTCGTCTGGTGTTACGGTGACAGGATGCTCGCTCATGATCTCACGCACTAAGGTCTCTTTTGAGGCTTTCCCCTTTAGTATAACTTTTCGAGCGTAATCTCGCTCAGTGAAAATTCCAGCAAAACGTTCATTTTCATCAAGCACTAAAAGAGCTCCGACGTTTTTCTCCACCATTAGCTCCAGGGCGTAATAAACCGTGGTTGTGGGAGTGATGGAAAGAACTGCATGTCCTTTCTTTTGCAGGATGTGTCGGACTGTTCCCATAAATGCCTCCTTTCAAGGTTTTAGACGTGGATAGCCAAAAAGATTAACTCTATATACGATTATTTCAAATTTAGGTAGGATAAATAATAAAAATTTGCTCTTTTTATTTAAGGTTAAAGCATAGATTTTATGCGAAAGAGACGTTTACCCTGTATTATCTGTTAATCGCCCACGTATATCTTATGTTTACACAACAACATGTTGTTATAATTACGTATATTGAAGTATGGAAACATTGATAATAGGTTTGGTACTGGCATCATACGGAGTAGCTTACTTCGTCTACCACTGCTATGGCAAAGAGAAGCCAAAGCGTAAGCGCTCTGATCATTATTGATAGGTTGTGGGGGTATTTTTACTTTAGGTAAGTACTGTTAGAAGGTATTTTCTTACAGTTAGCTACTTTTGTGCCTGATTGATAAATAGGTGGTTAGATTTTTTGATGTCTTTACAGAAGCTGTTATTAGACAATATTTTATCGAAGCTACTGTTTACAGTTCCGCAGTAGTCCTATCAGTAGCTAGTGTTTCTAAGCCAGTATGTGATCTATCTTGGTAAAGATTAAGAAAAGGGAAGGGATGAGATGTTTAACAAGGTGCAGCAGGCTTTTTTAATAGACATTATCACGATTTCTCAGACCTTGCCAGAATGTAAGAAAGATTATTTTAAGGTCAAGAAGAATTGACCAATTTTCCAGATACCACAGGTCTGCCTGAATTCGGTTGAGCATAGAAACAGTTTCTTTCGTCTCTCCCCTGAAACCATTCACTTGTGCCCAACCCGTAATACCAGGTGTCAGAAAATGTCGAACCATATAATTATTAATTACTTGGGAATAATCTTGAGTATGTTTGAGCATATGTGGTCGAGGACCAACCACTGACATATCTCCTAAAAAGACATTAATAAACTGCGGTAGTTCATCAATGCTTGTTTTTCTTATATATCTGCCAACTCGAGTTATTCTTGCATCATACCTGCTTGCCTGTAAAGTGTCGCTATCAGTGTTTACTGTCATGCTCCTAAATTTAAGACAGTAGAAAGGTTTGTTGTTTTTTCCTGACCGGAGCTGCTTGAAAAAAACAGGTCCTTCGGAGTCAAGTTTTATAATTACCGCAAGCACCGGAATAAGCCAACTTAAGAGGAGCATGATAACCAATAATGAAAAAAAGATATCGAATACTCTTTTCAGTATTTCATTTGCCTTATTCTCTAGCGGCTCCTGTCGTGGCTTTAGAACGGGTACAGCTCCAAACAGCTCCACCATAAAATTATGGTGGATTGTACCCCTAACGTCTGGTACCAACCTAAAGCGTATCATGTGCCTGTCAGCCTCCTGCATCAGAATCTCTATTTTCTCGCTTTCTCCGCTAGGCAAGGCACAATAAATCTCACTAATGTTGTTTGCACATGCATAGTTTATACATTCTTCAACTTTGCCAAGGTATCTGATGTGTGAAGGAATTTTAGAATTGCTTTCTTCAAAGACTCCCGCTACTATAATGTTTAGCTGTGGGTTTGAAATTATGTAATTGTAGAGATCTTTTCCTACAGTTCCTGCTCCTACTATGATAATCTTATTGGTATCAAGCCAAAAAATTCTTCTATGCCTCCTTAGTAGAAGGAAAGAAAATCTCCAAGTTAGTACAAGGGCTGGGAAAGCTGCAAAGTAATAAATAAAGGGAGTTGGTGGAACATAAATATGAGGTAATATAAATTTTATAACAATGGATAAACTAATGAACAAGCATAGAGAAGCAACATTTGCAGACATGATGGGAACAGCTTCTCGTCGTAATAAGTTATTATAAATTTGAAAAACATTAGCGCTATAAAACCAGCAGAAGTTTAACAATACGATTGTTAGTCTATAGTCGTACACATCTACCCAGGCAAAGTTTACATTTGCAAGTAAAAAGGATACATAGAGGGTACTATTTAAGAGAGTGTAGTCAACAACGACATTTATCCACTTAAATATTGTAGAATACTTATGTGTCATGGTTTGAATATTCTTGTTATAAGTATAATTTAACTTATATTATGTCGTTTAAGAATGGCTAATCCTACTTATAAATTTATATCTTTGAAATAGTTTGAGGGTGATGATGTAGGGGTGTCGTTATAGACAAATATACGGAAGAGTATTTAGTATAATTCGTATTTATTTTTATATTTAGTGAATATTTGTAAAATAAGTGTGGGTGGATTAATAAGCTGTTCCAACGCCATTAAAATCTTACACAGTGATAAGATTAGGTTATAATTGATTACGAGTTGATTTTTTACAGCCTAATCTTACCAATGCAAATCTTGAATTTTTAGATTTATATCTTATTGTTAAGGAAATCAAGAAGCTACTTACACAACTAAACCTCCTTTTTTGCATGTAATTGTAAAGCTGGTATGATAAGCATTATAGGTACAGGAGAGAGGGTCATTGACATTATTCGATAAGCTACTACTCTGAAGGTTTCAAAGTGTAGTTCTTTACCTACCTCATTTATGAGTAATGAGGCAATAAACATAGATATATAGAGGCCTAATGTTAATTTCGTAATACTTATGTTCATGAAGTACATATGTATAACAAGTAAACTTGTTCCACAATATGCTATGCCATAACTTAATGTAATAAGCCTACTCCCAACTTTTGTAAGATTAGCATATGCATGTTCAGTTGAACTATATAGAACAGCAGGTAAGTCGAACAATTTAATAACAAAATAGATAGATGACGCTATGGCTTGTTTTATGGCGTGCTCTTTCAATCCAACCAAAAGCCAGAAAGCAACTAACACTGTAAGAAGAAACCATTTGATAATTTTACTCTCCTTATTGTTTAGCTGAGGAAGTGTTGCTGACATAATTATCTATTGAAGAAAACCATTTTACCCAAATCATCCACATAATAAAGATAAAGGAGTAGACAACAATAGTATAAGTATATCTATGATTAAACTCCAGAGTATGTGAACTATAGAGAGAATTAAGAGCCAAGGTTGTAACACGGATAATATTCAGTAAATTAACAAATAATATACCAAATATAATGTATACGAGCTTTTTTGATGGTGGACCTGGAAATGCGACAATAAATCCTGCAAATAGAGCCATCAAGACCATGCCATTGCATGAATCACCAATATAAACCAGTTCTGTGCCGTCAATCAATACTACTGAATTCTTTGTTTCAGCTGCATAGCCAATCAAGCCCAAAAGCAAAGCACTTCCATCAGCAACTTTCAAAGACAGCCAATTATCGAATTGGCTCAGCCAAATGTCGTACAGACAAAACCAACCTAGCCATAGGCCCACTGCAGACAAAAGAAACCTGACAACTTTTTTATTTTCTTTCATATGGTATGTTTTATTAGAACAGCTTAGAGTTATTAATCTAATCCGTAAAACTTTAATCCATAGGTTCAGACATATTCTTCCTCTTACGGTAAACTATTAATTTCTTAAGGCCATAAGCAGCACCAGAAGCAAGTAAAACACTGGCTCCACCATCGATGGGTACAGAAGTTTTAGGCTTGGGGCCCAGGCCATTTTTTCCATCATCATTAAAAGGTGGGTTACCATTGGGATTTTTTGTTGGGCCTTTTCCAGCTAATGTGGTAAAGATGTTGAGCAGCAATATAGCTCCAACTATAAATATTGATTTGTTAAGTGAATTTTTCATGGTTGATCGAATTAAAATTTGAAGTGAAACAGATTACAATAGTAGCTTCTGGCTCTTTTAATAAATTAGCTTGAAGTCAGAGTAGAAGCTTGTTGTTTTTTAATTCTGAGCTTCAACTGTTTTCCGCCAGGAGTGTAAATATGTATTAACAACAAAAACAGAAACACCAAAACAGTTTATTTATATTCTACGTTTAAATATAAATAAAGTATTCATTGTTTAAATAAATATAAATAAAGTAAAATTCGTAGTGTATGTATTTTGCCGTTGTTGTAACAATTATTTATGTCTGTTCAATTATTTGTTTAAATCTATTTTGGTAGGTATTGTTAATTATTGAATCTTTTCAAATTTTTTCAAGGCTATATTATAAACAACTAATATCATTAAAGCAGTTTATATAAGATAATCTTGAGTTTTTATTTTCTTTAAAATTACATATTTCTAAATCAAATGTTGAAGAGGAGGGCACTTGTAAAATCTGCTACACCAATGATTCGTACTAATTAATAATTGGAAAATTTAAATATTATTTCATCCCCTATTCTTTAAAGTATGATATTAAGAACAGTTGCTATTTTTTCTTTGATAATGTTGGGAGCTTGTTCTCAAAGAAACTTGGTATATCTGAGTGATTTAAAGGAACAAAATAATTCTCTTGATAGCCTAATTGATAGAAAAGATCCAGTTATTCAAGTGGATGATCGTTTAGGTATAACAGTTAACAGTTTGAGTCCTGAACATAACGCGGTTTTTAGTAATGGTTTAGTACAGACAGGAGGACAAACTATCAATGCTACTGCATCTACTATGAGTGAGGGGTATGTAGTTGATAAAAACGGGGCTGTAAACTTTCTTGTATTAGGAAAAATTCAACTTGCAGGATTAACTAAAGAAGAAGCTACAAATAAATTAACAGGTATTCTGAAAGACTATATAAAAGAACCTGTTGTTAGCATCAGGTATCTAAATTTCAAAGTAACAGTATTAGGGGAAGTCAATAACCCTTCAACATTTGCTGTTCCTACAGAAAAAGTGAATATCATGGAAGCATTAGGGTATGCGGGTGACATGACAATTTTTGGGAAAAGAGAGAACGTGTTAGTAATTAGGGAGGTAGATGGCGTTAGGAGTGTGGGTAGAATGAATCTCAACAGTAAAGATATTTTTGACTCTCCTTACTATTATCTACAGCAAAATGATATTGTTTATGTGGAGCCAGTCAAAGCAAAAGCTGCACAGTCAAACATGACCAGAACAAATGTCTCATTTATACTTTCTGTAGTTTCTGTTTTGGCTCTTGTAGGTTCAAGAATACTATAACACAAAAATGCATTATGGATAAAGAACTGTTTCCATTAAGTTCTGAAAGGGCTGGTGAAAAAGATATAAGAAGAATTCTGCTTAATTATCTTCGATACTGGTATTTATTCCTGATTGGAGCTGCGCTAGGCTTGTGTGGTGCTTTTTTGTATTTAAGGTACTATACAATACCAAAATATTCTGTGTATAGTACTGTGCTTATCAAAGATGATAAAAGTGACTCTCATCTATCAAATGAAAGTGCTTTTAGTGATTTAGAGATTTTTCAAGCTACCAAAAACATAAATAATGAGATTGAGGTGCTCCAATCTGAAAGTTTGATGAAAAGAGTGGCAAGTGAGTTGTCTCTATTTATCGGTTATTATATAGAGGGACGGGTAAATGATATAGAAATTTATGGTTCAGAAGTTCCCATTAAAGTTTTGGTAAATGATTTAGCCCCCCCAGCTTATCGTAAATCTTTTGTTATACATATTAAATCTGATAGTACATACAATTTAGATGATAATGAGGGCAAAATGTATACTTATAAGTTTGGGCAGCAGATCCAAAAGCCGTACGGTGTCTTTACTGTGGTGCCAGATTCTGGTCTGACAGCTTCTAGTAAATCGATAGGAAGTAAACTAACAGTTAAGTTTAAAAATGTTCAGCAACTAGCAGAACATTATAGCCAGGCAATACAAATTGGTCCAGTAAACAAAAGTGCTAGTGTTCTATGGGTAGGATTAACTGATCCTATTCCGGAAAAAGCAAAGGATATTGTAAACAAATTGATTGAGGTCTATAATAAGGAAGCGATAGAAGATAAAAATTTAATAGCTTCTTATACAATAGACTTCATAGATGAGAGATTAAGATATCTTACTTCTGAATTATCTGGTGTAGAGAAAGATGTGGAACAGTATAAACGCCAGCATGAATTAACAGATGTTAATATACAAGCCTCTAACTACTTAAACATTGCAAGTGGATATAATAAGCAGTTATCAGACTGGGCTATACAGATTGAAATTTTAGAATCAATTGAAAGCTACCTGAATAAAGATGAAAACCAGTACAAAATGGTTCCAAGTACTCTTAGTATCCAAGATGTAACTTTGATGGGCTTGATTGCGAGGTTTAATGAATTACAACTGGACAGGGAACGTATGCTACGTACCGCACAGCCTAAAAGTCCCATCATTAAAAACTTAAATGAACAACTTGCTAATATCAGAAGTAGTATTCTGGAAAATTTACGAAACATCAAGAAGGGCTTACTCATAACAAGTAATAATTTGAGGGCGAACTCTGATGAGTTTGAGTCTAAAATCAAAAAGGTTCCTTCTATGGAGCGAGAGTTGCTGGAAATAAGCCGACAACAGGCTATCAAACAGAACCTTTATCTTTACCTTTTGCAAAAGCGGGAGGAAACAGCTTTATCATTAGCTGCTACGGTGTCTAGCCTACGTGTTATAGATCCTGCTAAGGGTGGTAATGTGCCTGTTTCTCCTAATAAATCTACTATTTATTTAATGTCTCTGCTGTTAGGGATTTGTTTGCCTTTTGCAGGTATCTTCATCAAAGATTTGTTGGATGACAAAGTACAAACTCAACAGGATGTACAGCATTTAACCATTGCGCCTGTTCTAGGAGAGTTGCCTCATAATAATTATGATACAGTTGTTGTAACAAAAGGTAACCGTACGCCAATTGTAGAAATGTTTCGGCATATTAGGGCAAAGCTCCACTTCGCTGCTGTAGACAAAGAAAATAAAGTTATCCTAATTACTTCGAGTATGAGTGGGGAAGGTAAAACCTTTTTTGCAATAAATTTAGCGGCAAGTTTGGTGCTAACAGGTAAAAAGGTCTTGCTCATAGATTTAGATCTCAGAAAGTCAACCTTATCAGATGAATTAGGTTTATCAGAAGAAGGGATAGGTGTTAGTGATTATCTTGTCTCAAACAATGTTCCTATACATGAAATAATCAGGTCTTCAGCAAAAGTTACTGATTTGTTCGTTATAAGTTCTGGCCCTACACCACCTGACCCTACGGAGCTCATGATGTCAACAAAGCTTGCTGATCTGATATTAGAGTTAAAGTCAAGCTTTGATTTCATTATCATAGATACGGCACCTGTTGGTCAGGTCGCTGATGCACTAAGTATAAGTTCTGTAATTGATTCTACTATTTATATAGTACGATATAACTATACAAAGAAAAGGCAGATAGAAATAGTAGATGAGATTTATAGAAATAAGACTTTATGTCATCCAATGATTGTGCTAAATGACTCTAAACATGTAAGCTCTTATGGTTACGGGTATGGATACTGTTATTCTAAAGAGGAAAAAAAAGATCTTTCTAAAAAACTTATATGACTTTAGTTATATAAGTTTTGGTATTCCATTTCCTTAAATCTTTAGTAGCTATGAAACAGCTACTTTGAAAGGTATATATTAAAATCCGCATTCTATGGTAGAGGCTAATTTTACTCTCATCAAGTACGAAATTTTTCTGAAGTAATTACTATCAATCATAAATACTGAAGTGACGCTATAATGGTATGTTTTAATGTAATAAGGATCCGCTGAATTACATGTTTAGGCACACCAGTCATGAAACACTTCCAACGTTAGTGTTAAAGTTTGTACTTTACTTCATTATGATTAAAATACAATTGTTATATGTAGTTGCATAGCTTTAATTGAACAAAAATGAGCTTAAGAAATAACATTAGCAAAATAAAAATGCCCTTGTCTTATACACAAATAAGGCACGTGAGTCGCAGTATTCAACAATGGATTTCTAAAATTCAAGTAGGAGTTGTAGGCGGCTATCATGGGGGGAATTTAGGCGATATGGCTTTGGGAGAAGCTGTTAAAAGTGTTCTTTCTTCACAGGGCATCGATTCTGGGCTTCAGACTATTTATAACCTTCAAAAGTGGCCCAAAGCACCTTTTGCTATTGTTGGTGGCGGAGCAGTAGGCTACGCAGATTCTTTAAGTCATGTAGCAGAACGGTATAAGGGCAAATATAATAAAGTAGGTTTACTTGGTGTTGATTTTAATGAGGAAAGCTACCCATCCAGTTGTGTTAATTTGGTTCGTAACGCGGCTTTTGTTAGCTGTAGAAGTAAAGAGCAAGCAGAAAGGCTTATAAAATTAACTGGAAGAAAACAAGTTCTTCATCACCCAGATATAGCATTTTCTTTATTAAGAGAGTTTTGTTTAGAACAACGTGAAAATATTGGAAGAACCAAAAGCAAAAAGCTGTTACTAATCAACGTGCTGCCACTGTATGGCCAAATTATAAATGGTCAAATTTTCCCCTCTGGAAAATTCAAAAATGAACGACCTGAACTACATGTAGGATTTCAAACAATGCAAAATTCCTATAAAGTTATAATTAGTTCCATAGTAAATAAAGCTCTTAAAGAGGGTTATGCTGTGGAAACAATTCCATTTACGCCACAAGACAAAGAGTTTGGGGAAATATTGTTAGAGGATCTGCCAGTAAAACATAATGAATACCATCCAGATCCTCTTAAAATGTTAAATAAAATAGCAACTGCTGATTGGGTTATAGCTACAAGGCTTCATGCTACCATTTTTGCCTTGAAGGCAGGGGTCCAGTTAACCCCCATAGCATATGCAACTAAAAATGAACTAATGCTTCAGGAGCTTGGGATAAAAAGGCAAATGTTTCTGTCAACTACTGATCTTGCAAACGGTTGTACACAAGTTCCAGAACCAATTAGAGTTGATTCAGAAGTTATTAGCGCTTGTGAAAGGAGTAGTCATACAGCTATAAATGAATGCATAGCGTCTCTCATGTTAAGTGGTGTAGAGGTGTCTCAAGTCAAGTAAACTTAAAGACTCCTCTGAGATTAAGCTATATATTTCTTTATCAAAAAATATGATTTTCATATTTTCATTTATATGATTTTCATATTTTCATTTTTTAAGCTTTTAAATGAGAGAATTAGCCAAAGCATTTTCTACCAATCCTAAATATGGAAAAGTACTCGAGTGGGGGAGACTTTTAACTGTTACAGGATCTGCACAGACAATCGTTCAGGTTACGGGTTTTATAAGTGGGTTACTTGTTATAAGACTCTTACCTACTTATGAATATGCTATGTATACCTTGGCTAATACTATGTTAGGGACTATGACCATATTAGCTGATGGTGGTATATCAACAGGAGTAATGGCGCAGGGTGGAAAAGTTTGGCAAGATCGTGAAAAGCTAGGTGTTGTGCTGTCCACTGGTTTATATCTTAGAAAAAAATTTGCTATCTGTAGTTTGCTGATTGCTATTCCTATCCTCTTTTTTCTGCTTCATCGGCACAATGCAAGTTTGCTAATGTCAGTATTACTCATTGTGTCTCTTATCCCTGCTTTTTTTTCAGCACTTTCTGGTACTTTGCTTCAAATAGTGCCTAAGCTGCAACAGGATGTTGTTTCATTACAAAAGAATCAGATTGGCGCCAACATTGGACGATTAGCTATGCTCCTGCTTACTTTATTCGCTTTTCCCTGGGCCTTTGTTGCTGTACTCTCATCTGGTCTTCCTCAGATATGGGCTAACATACGGTTGCGGGAAATATCTGCAAGATACGCCGATAGGAGCCAAAAGCCTGATGCTGATGTACAGAAAGAGATTCTTTCTAAAGTTAAGTTGATTCTTCCAGGAGCTATATATTATTGTGTTTCAGGCCAAATCACTATATGGCTTATTTCGATTTTTGGATCTACTGAAGCCATAGCACAAGTTGGTGCTCTGGGACGACTTACTATAGTTTTGAATATTGTAGGGACAGTGTTAGGGACTTTGCTCGTGCCTCGCTTTGCCCGTCTCTCGGAAAACTTAAGACTAATTTATACGCGGTTTTTCCAGATAATTTTGTTTCTCTTTATCATGAGCTTTTTCATACTAAGCATTGTTTGGCTGTTTCCTGAGCAAATTCTTTCTGTTTTAGGAAGTAACTATACTAATCTAACAGACGAGATTTTACTTATAGTAACAGGGAGTTGTTTAGCACTTATCAGCGGTACTATTCATAATTTAAATGCAGCAAGAGGAATAATTCCTTCTCCGTATATTTTTATTCCTACTATTATAGTGATACAAATTCTAGTACTCAATTCGATAGACTTAAGCCTTGTCACGCATGTATTATGGTTTTCAATTATAACTTTTTCATTTACATGTCTTTTTAGAACTGTTTATTTTGTTTTTTGGATTCGAAATAAGACTTTATAAAGAACATAAGATTATGAACAAAAGTGAAAGAAAGACATCTGTGATAATTCTTTTTCGTTTGCGTGATTGGATACATCGTATCAGATTATTTACCCGGATAGTATACTATCAGTCTTTAGGTGCGAAAATTGGGAAAGAAGTAAAACTTGGGCATGTGTTCATGCCAGTACCGGAACAGGTAATAATTGGGGACGGATGTGAAATTGAAGATCATGTTCGCTTAAGGGCAGGAGGAAACTGGAAGTCAGCTTCTATTGTAATTGATAAGGATTCTTTTATTGGACACTCTACTCAGATAAATGTAAGAGGTCCTTTCAAAATCGGCAGCAAGTGTTTAATTGCTCCTATGTGTGTCTTTAGCGATGCTCATCATACTTTTATAGATATAAATATTCCAATAAAAAATCAAAAATGTCTCTCCTCATCTATAGAAGTAGAAGATGATGTTTGGATTGGAACAGGATGTACAGTCTTAAGAGGAGTAACCATACATACTGGTGCAGTAATAGCAGCAGGAGCAGTTGTAACAGAAAGTGTTCCTCCTTATGAGATATGGGGGGGTATACCAGCAAGAAAACTTAAGTCACGCAAGTAATAAACCTTTTATACATGAAAATTCTTACAACTCTTGCTGAGAATGATTACTTCATGGGTGTTGCCGCGCTGGTAAACTCAGTAGTAAAGCATGGAACATATGTTGATCGTGTTATTATCGGCTACCGAGGACAATTACCAAATTGGCTTCCCAAACTCGTCAACTCGAAGCATGGAAAGTCCTGTACTCTTAAAAGCGGTTTAGAGTTAGAGTTAGTACTTCTTGACTCAGACCTTCATATGGTTCATGAAAAACCAAAGTGGTTTAAGCACTTGGCTCGGGTGATAGAGCCAGATGCAAATGAATATTTCTTTTTTGATTCTGATATCGTTGTCATTAATAGAATGTCTTTTTTTGGAGATTGGGTTAAAGAAGGAGTAGCCTTATGTGAGGATGTAAACTTTGATATGAGCTCAAATCACCCAGTAAGACAACAATGGATAAAACTTGCTGAAGAGGATGGTATCGAAATCAAGAGAATAATAGAACGCTATTATAACAGTGGGTTTCTTGGTTGGAGCAATAAAACAATAGATTTTATAGATGATTGGGAGCGTTGTTTTAGAACACTCTCAAGAAAAAGTGGTGACATGAAAAAGTTCAGAGTACATGATCGGACAAACACGGTGTTAAGTGCTAATCAGGATTCACTCAATTTAGCTGCAATGACAACGAGTGCTCCACTTTCGACAATAGGCCCTGATGCAATGGGGTTCAAAAATGGGATTCATTTAATGTCTCATCCTATAGGACCTAAACCTTGGAGGAGAAAGTTCTTTAAAGAATATGTTAGAGGTTCTCCTCCAAGAAATTCAGATGTATTATTTTGGGAATATGTTAATGGGACAGAATTTCAACCTATATCTAGTTCTATCACAAAACGAAAACAACTTTTGTGTAAAGTGCTTCGGGGCGGAGCAAGATTTTATAAAAGCAATTCACTTTCTTAAATGTAATCAAGAAATATAGTTATTAAGTAAGCTCGTTTTTTCTTAATATCTAGTAGAATTAATTCTTTATATATGATTGTTTATTCTCTGAAATATTATAAGTGATTTTGGTATTGACTTTAAACTGGTTTATTTTATCTGATACAGCGGTTGTTAAAAACTTTATTATTCAACCACATCAATTTTTTTATCACTCACTAAAATAATGATGTAACAAATATAAATTAATTGTTAATAATAGGATTTGTATTTATTTTAGTCAAATTAATTCTTTGTTTATAAATAAAAATATTATAGTCAGTTTTTCTGAGCTAATTGTTTTCTGTATTAAATGCTCTACTAACATGAAGTTCTTTTTTGTCAATAGTGATATGTCCCTTCTTGCTGATAAGAGTTCAACTATTCTCCAAAGAGTTAGAGAAGAGCTTTTAAATATTGAAACAGTTCAAGAGGTATCATCCCCTGATTTAGCTGATGCCATAGTTATACAAGAGAAAAGCTCCTATAAAGATTTTAGGTATATTTTTGAACTGCTGAAGGATCCTCTGATTTCGAAATATAGGAATAAAATATTTACCATCAACCGTGACGACTGTGCTACTGGATTGTTACGTGGTTTATACACAAGTATACCAAAATCAAGATTTAATGCTAGCTTTCATGTAGCTGTTCCGTTTATGGTCTTCCCCAATAATTCGGTTTTCTTAGAAAAGCATGAAAATATATTTCCAACATATCTTGCTAGTTGGAGAGGTAATATAAGATCTAATAAAATTAGAAGGCAAATTATTGATTTATTTCAGTATAAACAGGATTTCTGTATAGAAACAACAGAAAGCTGGATGAATCATAAGCAAGATGAAAAAGAGTATTACATACATTTGATTCTGAATGCTAAGTTTTCTCTCTGTCCAGCAGGTTGGGCCCCCGTAAGCTTTAGGATTTATGAAAGCATGGCTCTAAGTAGATGCCCTGTTATTTTGGCTGATGGTTTTATGCCACCTTCTGGGCCAAATTGGAATGAATTCGCTTTATTTTTTCCCCAAAAACAGGTAACTGAACTTCATTCTTATCTTCTTCGACACGAGCAATTACATGATCAACTAGGAAAACAAGCTTTTATAGCCTGGAAGAGCTTTTTTTGTCCTGAGGTCATCGGAAAATATTACGCCGAATCACTTATGACACTTATTAGAGACACACCAGCTACTTCTAATGAGAATGAAGTAAAAAGATGGAGGTCCTTTAGCCTTTATTGGAGCAATAATTGGACTATCCCTCAAAGGTTCTTACATAAAGCAAGAAAGCTAACAAAGTTTAGCTAATTCAGCTTTTTACTTTAGTCTTTATTTTGATAAAACAAGATTAAGTTACCATGAGATGACTTAGTAAAGCTCTTTCTTGGATCTAAATGAATAGTTAAATCTATTATTTCAATGAAATGAGAATTGTTTTTTTATGTGGTTCATTAGAAATAGGCAAAGATGGGGTAAGTGATTACATTAGATGCCTTTCAACAGAACTTATCAAGCAGGGAAACGCAGTTAGTGCTGTAGCATTGAATGATAGGTTTATAACAGAGAAAATTGTTGAAACTCAAAATAATGATTATATAAGTTTTTCTGTACTTCGAATTCCATCAAAAACATCTGCCAGCAGAAAATCATTATGGGCAAAAAAGTGGGTTGAGGAATTCGCTCCAAATTGGGTGAGTCTTCAGTTTGTGCCCTATGCTTATAATATTAAAGGGTTACCTTTTGGATTAGCTAAGTTATTAAGTTCGTTGAGTGGCCCATTTAAGTGGCACATAATGTTCCATGAGTTGTGGATTGAGGAAAGAAGACCGCTGTCAACAATGATAGTTTCACATTTGCAGCAGCTTATCATTCGTCATTGTGTGCATAAATTAAAGCCTTCCTTAGTTCATGTTTCAATACCTTTCAATAAACAGCGCTTAAGCAGAATTGGTGTACAGGCTGCTGTGCTTAGACTTTTTGGAAACATATTAAAGCGTTCGCCGAATGCTCTTCCAGTACCCTTCAATAACTTACCACCTACTACAAAGAAAATACTGTACTTTGGAACAGCACCCCGGGGAGAATTTTTAGAGCAAGTAGTTAGTGAACTTGTTAACTTTTGTATTAAAGTCCCGTCACCTATAAGTATAGTCCTCGTTTGTGGCTATACTCCTATGAAAGATGCTTTCGTCCAGAAGTTAACAGAGACCCTTTCTGGCTATGGAATTCTAATAGTGGATTGTGGCTTTGTTGAATCAGATGTTCTAAGTTCATTACTGACTGAATGTACTGTTGGAATAGCTAGATCTGAAATTCGCTATTTGGGTAAAAGTGGTTCTGCCATTGCAATGCTTGAGCACGGATTACCTATATGGGTTCCAAAATGGAAAAGTGAACATGCATTAGACTATGATTTTAGGGATAGGCTGATATTTAGAGATTTAATTTCAGCAATTAAATGTACTGAAAGACCTGAGTATTTTTCACTTCTTCCTGAGGTAGCGCAACAGTTTATAAACCATATTAACCATAATTTTAATGACACAGCACGTTTTTACCCTACTCTGTCAACGAGATCTTCCGATGGCTTTCATTACTCTTCCCAGAATACTACGATTTCTTCAACCTGAGCAACATTTGTATGTCATTGATGATGGTTCATTTACTGAAAAGAATGTAAAACAAATTCTTCAGCTTTCACCTTCTGTGAGGGTGATATCCCGAAAGGAAAGAGAGGATTTTGTTTTAGAAAAGATAGGTAATCGGCCAAACTGCAAGAAGTATAGAGAAGATTTTCCTTTATCCTTCAAACTCTTGGATATTCCTTTAATTGCATCTAAAGAGAGTCCCCGGTATACCTTTACAGATTCAGACATAATTTATTTAAAGAACTGCCAAAGATATTTTAATCAACAGGAAAACACCTATCTGAAAACAGATTCTATAAAATTATCAGTTAAGCTGCGCAATGGTTTATTGAAATATAAATGGGCAATACCTGTTAGATTTAATTCAGGTTATTTCTCATATGATACCAGAAATTTCGATTTAGATTTTATCGAGTATTATTTAGGTCTTTCGGATGTACGAAATTCTCCTTGGTTAAGTGAACAGACATGTTGGGCGCTTTTATTTGGCAAATCTGGACCTTCTTATTGCCCTTCAGAAGTTCAATTTATATGCCAAGAAAATTGTAGTGGGCCAAAGGCTAGTACGCTGGCTGTACACTTGATTGGTGGCCTTAAAGGAAAAGTTCATGAATGGTCGATTCAGGAGGAGCAAATATCATTAACTAGTATAAACCCAATATTTGAGTCCTCGAGGAATGTAACTCTGGTAGATTGGGCACAGAAATCAGCTAAGAGAATTTTACGCGCGGTTTCATGAAGATATTGTTCATCACTCACCGCTTCTACCCAGACATTGGGGGAATTGAGGTAAATTCTGAAATCTTAGCCTCTGCTTTTGTAGAGGCAGGACATGATTTGCGTTTGTTGACTTGGTCAACAGATACTACAGGTAAATTTTTCCCCTATAAAATTATTAGAAACCCGAATAAGTTGAGGCTTTTGCAGGAGCATGCATGGGCAGATGTAGTTTTTGAAAATAATCCGTGCTTACGTATGGCGTGGCCTGCTATTTTTTTCAAGAAGCCTTCTGTTGTTGCTTTACGAACTTGGGTAAGTAGGACAAATGGTGAACTAGGTTGGCAGGATAGACTTAAGCTTTTGTGGCTGCGGCGGGCAACAGCCACTATTGCTGTGAGCGAAGCTGTGCGTAGGAAGAGCAGGTGTAACGCAGTGGTAATAGGTAATCCTTATCGAACAAACCTTTTTAGAATAATTCCCGCTGTTCCTCGCAATAATAGTTTAGTTTATTTAGGCCGTTTAGTGTCTGACAAGGGTATTGATTTAGCAATAAAGGCGTTATATAAGCTTTCACCTGTCTATGAAAATTTATCTTTGACCATAATTGGTAGTGGCCCGGAGAGAGAAAGCCTAGAGAAGATGGTTTTACAATTCGGTTTAGAAGACAGAGTGAAATTTATGGGTGCACTTCGGGGGCAGTTATTGGTAAACTGTTTGAACAGTCATAAGATATTACTTGTGCCTTCTATTTGGGAGGAGCCATTTGGAAACATTGTCCTGGAGGGTATGGCATGTGGTTGTATTCCTATTGTTTCAGATGGTGGTGGTTTACCTGATGCTGTTGGGGATGCGGGGCTTAAGTTTCAGCGTGGGGATGTAGATGCTCTTTCTGATCGTATTACAGAAATTTTAGAAAATGGTAAACTAGAGATGGAACTAAAAAGTGCTGCTTATAATCATTTAGCAATCCATCATCCAGATTTAGTATCAAGAAGATATCTAAATGTGATCGAGGAGGCTTTAAGTAAAACAAAATAATTTTTTATGAAAGTGCTTATATCTCATCCAACTGGGAATCAAAATGTACGAGCCGCCGCTACTGGCTTTGCTGAAGCAGATCTTATAGACGTCTTTCATACTTCCATTGCTACTTTCTCTGGGGATTTGTTGGACCATATCAGTGCTTTCGGACCTCTTTCTGAACTAAGCCGAAGGCGATTTGACTTGAAATTGAAAAATTTGACTAAAGTGTGGCCATGGCGTGAAGTGGGCCGATTGATTGCAACCAAAGCAGGCATGAGAAAGCTTATTAAACACGAGGTGGGTCCATTTTGTATCGATGCTGTTTATCAGAGCCTTGACAGACGAGTAGCGTCTAATTTACCTGGCGCTGCCAAAAGAGGGGCAAGGGCAGTTTATGCTTATGAAGATGGAGCCAGTTTCTCTTTTCATGTAGCTAAGAACCTTGGGCTTCAATGTCTTTATGATCTTCCAATAGGATATTGGCGTGCTGCGCAGAGACTCATGGAGATAGAGCTGGAGAAGTGGCCAGATTGGGCCTCAACATTAACAAGTTTCCACAATTCAGAAAAAAAGCTCTGCCGTAAAGATGAAGAGCTACGTCTGGCAGATAGAATATTTGTAGCTAGCACATTTACTGCCAAAACCTTGCAGGAATTTCCAGGAGTTTTAGCACCTATAGAAGTTATACCTTATGGCTTTCCCCCAATCTGCACCAATCGTAGTTATTCTGCAAATTATGGAAGTAAAGCATTGAAAATTCTTTTCGTAGGCGGTTTGTCCCAAAGAAAGGGTATAGCAAATCTTTTTGCGGCTGTTGAAACTCTTGGACATCACGTAGAGCTCACAATTATTGGACAAAGAGCAGCAACGGAATGTGCTGTTTTAGATGCAGCGTTATTAAGGCATAAATGGTATCCGAGCTTACCTCATAATGATGTATTAAAGCTAATGCAGCTGCATGATGTTTTGGTTTTTCCTTCTCTCTTTGAGGGGTTTGGCCTTGTAATCACAGAAGCAATGTCTCAAGGGACTCCTGTCATCACTACTGAACGTACAGCTGGTCCTGATTTAATTTTTAATGGACAAAATGGATGGCTGATAGAGGCTGGATCAACCCAAGCATTGAAGGCAGCAATAGAAGAGTTACTTTCTAAGCCAGCAGTAATTCCCGAAGTGGGTATGGCGGCTATGGATACTGCTCGCCAAAGATCTTGGGAAACATATGGAAGGGAGCTTGCGCTAGCCGTTGGTGGTCTTTGATTAATTTGTCCTGAGGGTTTTTATTTCTATATAATTCAAATATGGTTTCTATGATATGTAGATGGTTTTAACAGAAATTTATTGTTGTACAAGTGTGGTATTCTAATCATTTGTGTAGTGAAAAAGATAAAAATAAAATAGGCTAGAATCATCCGATATTATTTGTTAAATATAATGTAGAATAAATTAAAGTCGTTGTGATAGCAATGTCATTGACTACACAACAAATTCATAAAACGTTTCATGGCTCCTTTTTTACATGATACTACAAGCGTAGAACATTCTTCTACAAGAGGCTTTCGAGGTTATTGGCGCCAGCCTAATCTGATAGCTGTAGATGAGTCTGAGAAACTCCTTAAACGTGGTGTATGGCTTTATTTTTTTCTGTTGATTTTTGAAGGAGCTCTGCGAAAATGGTTTTTCCCAGGTCTAGCAACTCCATTATTGGTTGTTCGCGATCCACTTGCATTATGGTTAATAGTAGCGACATGGCAAAAAGGTTTGCTTCCCACAACTATGTACATAATGGGTGTTTTCTTTATTGGAACAACAGGGCTTTTTACCTCTACCTTATTAGGGCATGGAAATATTCTTGTAGCCCTTTACGGTGCACGTATATTGCTTATTCACTTTCCTCTAATATTTGTGATAGGTCGGATTTTTAACCGTGAAGATGTTCTTAAGATAGGAAAGGCAACCCTATACTTGGCTATCCCAATGGCCGTACTTATAGCATTGCAGTTTTACAGTCCCCAATCTGCTTGGGTCAATCGTGGTGTTGGTGGTAGCTTAGAAGGTGCTGGATTTAGTGGTGCTCTGGGATATTTTCGTCCGCCTGGTACATTCTCTTTTACCAATGGGAATACTCTTTTTTTTGGATTAGTCTCAGTTTTCATCTTTTACTTTTGGATAAACGTTCATGATATTAATAGATTTCTGCTAATTGGAGCTACGATAGCTCTTTTGATTGCCATTCCTCTTTCTATCAGCCGCTCTTTGTTCTTCCAAGTAGGGTTATCCCTTTTGTTCTCTTGTTTTGCCATTTCCCGAAAACCAAAGTATTTAGGTAAAGTGTTAGTGTTTTGTATAGGAATAGGTTTAGCTTTCTTTTTTTTAAGTCAGACTAGCCTTTTCAGTACAGCAGTAGAAGCATTTACTGCCCGCTTCGTTAGTGCAAATGAATCAGAAGGTGGCTTATCAGGAGTTTTGGTTGATCGCTATTTAGGAGGATTGGTAGGCTCTCTTTCAGCTTCTTCTGAATTACCATTCTTTGGTCATGGCCTTGGTATGGGTACAAATGTTGGTAGTATGTTACTCACAGGAGATCTAACATACTTGATTTCTGAAGGAGAGTGGGGCAGGTTGATTGGGGAATTAGGCGCTTTGATGGGACTGGCTGTGATTTTTTTACGCTTAGCGTTGTGTGTTAACATAGTATGGGCGTCCTATCACAAGCTGATGCTGGGAGATTTGCTGCCCTGGATGCTTTTGAGTTTTGGTCTGTTAGTAGTCCCGCAAGGGCAATGGGCTCAGCCAACTTCTTTGGGCTTTAGTACATTGATAGGTGGATTGATGCTGGCGTCACTACGGGTGCCGAAAAGCAGCGTCTAAAGTACCTGTCATGGTCGGACTAAAAGATTATCTGTATGCTTGCTCCCATATTTTGATACTCTCTAAACCTGTATAAATGAATATAGTTTTTTTTTCTCATCCGACTTTCCTTGGTTCTCAGAGCATGCCCCGATTTACAAGGATGTTGGCTGAAGGGATGAAAGTTTATGGGCACAGGGTAGAACTATGGATGCCGCGGGCTCTGTTCTACCAACTTTCAGTGGTAAGATCAATGCGGAAATGGTTGGGTTACATTGACCAATATGTATTGTTCCCTTATGAGGTGCGTAGTCGCTTAAAACGCTGTCCCCCAGATACTCTTTTTGTGTTTACTGATCAGGCGTTGGGTCCATGGGTGCCAATGGTTGCACATCGGCCCCACGTTATTCACTGCCATGACTTTCTTGCTCAACGCGCAGCCTTAGGTGAAATTCCCGAAAATAAAACCGGTTGGTCTGGTTGTCAATATCAAAAGTTTATTCGAAGTGGATATGCACAAGGAAAACATTTTATTTCTGTTTCTAATAAAACTAAGAGAGAACTTCATGCACTCATTCCTGAAAATCCATCGCTTTCAGAGGTAGTTTATAATGGTCTGAATCAAGAGTTTTTACCTCTTGAATCTGTTAGTGCAAGAGTTGTATTAGGTAATAAAATAGGGGTTGATCTTACTAAAGGATATTTATTGCATGTTGGAGGAAACCAGTGGTACAAAAACCGGAATGGAGTAATTGAAATTTACAACGCATGGCGCAAAACAGCTGCTTCTAAACTACCGCTTTTGATGGTTGGGAAGGAACCAGATACAAATCTATGTGAGGCTTACGCACTGTCGTCTCCATATAATATTGATATCCATTTTATTAGAGGATTGTCTGATGAATATGTAAGAACTGCGTACGCCGGTGCGTCTGTTTTTCTCTTTCCATCTCTTGCTGAGGGCTTTGGATGGCCTATTGCAGAAGCCATGGCTTCTGGTTGTCTTGTTATTACCACTAACGAAGCTCCAATGACTGAGGTGGGTGCTAATGCAGCTTTTTATATTCCCCGCCGGCCAACAAATATTTCTGATGTCACTGCTTGGGCTACTGATGCTGCTAAAGTTGTTGAAAAAGTTATTAGCCTTTCTTCCTGTGAGCGTAATGCTGTTGTAAAAGCAGGCCTTGAAAATGCTAAAAGATTTGACCAAAGAATGGCATTAGAGAGAATTGAGGCTATTTATCTGAGGATCCTTAAAACTTATAACAACTTATGAGGATACTTCGAGTGATTGCTAGTATGAATCCTATCAGTGGCGGCCCATGCCAAGGGATTAGAAACTCTGTTCCTGAACTCGAAAGACAGCAGGTATACAACGAAGTAGTGTGTCTTGACGATCCCGGTGCAGCTTTTTTGCTTTATGATGCCTTTCCCATACATGCTTTAGGTCCAGCCAAAGGCCCATGGAACTATAGCGGTAAACTTGTCCCTTGGCTTATGGATAACTTTTGTCGGTTTGATATAATCATCGTTCATGGGCTCTGGCTTTATCATAGTTATGCTGTAAGTAAAACCCTGAATATTTATAAAAGTCAGCTAAATAAACATAATGAAGAAGGCGCTAAAGTTCCTAAACTTTTTGTTATGCCCCATGGAATGCTTGACCCTTACTTTCAAAAAGCAGCAGGAAGAAAACTTAAGGCGGTGCGAAATTGGGTTTATTGGAAACTCATTGAAAGAAAGGTAGTGAATGAGGCGGATGGAATTCTATTTACATGCGAAGAAGAGTTACAGTTAGCTCGTTTACCATTTCACCCCTACCATCCGAAACGAGAGATTAATGTCGGATATGGTATCACTGCGCCGCCTTTATTTAACCCTGCTATGCGCAATGCATTTTTAAAGAAATGCCCGGAATTAGAAAACCGGCCTTATTTCCTTTTCCTTAGCAGAATTCATGAGAAAAAAGGGGTAGACTTTCTAATCAAGGCTTATTCTGAAGTTGTTTCTACAAAGCTAAAGCCAAAAGGTGAGTGTTCTATAGCTTCTATTTTAGTAGATAATGCTAAAATAAGTGAATTTCAAGATAATGAATGGCCAGTGCTAGTTATAGCAGGACCTGGTTTAGAAACCTCCTATGGAGTAACTATACAGCAATTAGCTGCCGATTCTATAAATATGAATAATTCTGTCCTTTTTCCTGGCATGCTTACAGGCGATGCCAAATGGGGCGCTTTTTATGGGTGTGAGGCATTTGTACTTCCAAGTCATCAGGAAAATTTCGGTATAGCTGTGGCTGAGGCCCTTGCCTGCTTTAAACCTGTACTTATATCAAATAAAGTAAACATATGGCAAGAAGTAGAAGAAAAAGGTGGGGGGATAGTAACTGATGATAGCTTAGAGGGAACAAAAGACCTGCTGAATTCCTGGCAGGCACTGTCAAAAAAAGAGAAACAAGAAATGAGTAGAAAAGCCAGGAAAGCTTATGAGGAACTCTTTGCTATAGAACCGCATGCAGCACGCCTTTTGAATTCTACCAAGTTTTAGTTCATCATCAGTTAAGTTTTTAATTTCTCATCCTCAGGTAAAGCAATAAATGTAGTTGTATGATAGTCTGATCCAATTGGTAATTCTTTGATTGATACAATTTGCGTTAAACTATATTGCTTAAGCTTTTACCGTACTTAAAATATATTATAAACTCTTCTTAAAAAAACAATATTTATAGACCCTTTTTAATGTTTAAATATTGTATTATAAAAAATATTATATACAATATTTATTTAATAATAAAATAATCTAAAATATTTTGATTATACCATTTTTTAGAGTTATATTTATAAAAAATTGCCTCTGCAACTTGCCTTTGTTGTGCGTTAGTATGTTCCGGGCCAACTAAAAAATTTACATATGAATTTTTTGTCTACGATGTCAGTTTTGAAACAATCCTTTGCCCAAGCTATTCTTTTAGTGGCTTTGTTTCTTCCTTCAACTTCATTCGGACAACTTCCAACTCAGTTCAATAAAGTTGAATTGTTAACCGGACTCAAAAACTCTGTTAACTTTGAATTTGCGCCTGATGGTAGAATATTTATAATTGACAGGTACGGGGAAATTTTGATATATAAACCTGCTATGCAAACCACTGTATCGGCTGGTACTGTGAGTGTCTTCCATGATATGGAAGACGGCTTGTTGGGGATTGCTTTCGATCCCCAATTTTTAAGTAACCAGTTTGTGTACTTACATTATTCACACGAAACACTTGCAAAAAACAGGGTATCCAGGTTTGTGATGATTGGAGATCAACTGGACTTGTCTTCTGAAGTGGTAATGTTGGAGTGGACAAGTGATCGTAATGGTTATTACCATGCTGCCGGAGACATGGATTTTGATTCCAAAGGTAATCTGTACATTGCTATAGGTGATAATACCAATCATACAGCATATGCTCCTCTTAATGAAGTTGATCCTAATCAAAGTGCTGAGAGAACATCCTCAAACACGAATGACCTCAGGGGGAAAATACTTAGAATAAAACCGGAGCCGGATGGAACATATAGCATCCCAGAAGGTAATTTGTTTCCGAATGGTGTGGGAGGGCGAGCTGAAATTTATGTGATGGGAGCCAGAAACCCATATAAAATTTTCGTAGATAAAACCAACACAGATTGGCTTTTTTGGGGAGAGGTTGGGCCTGATGCAAATACCGCAAGCGACAAGGGGCCTGAAGGTATGGATGAAATAAACATAACAAAAAGTGCAGGAAACTATGGATGGCCCTATTTCTCCGGGAATAATGAACCCTATTTGAATACTTATGCACAACCTAATTTCTACTACGATCATACCAATCCGCTAAACCTATCAAAGTGGAACACAGGCCCCCAAAGCCTTCCGCCTGCTCAACCCTCATGGTTGAATTTTTTTCATGAATGTTATCTTGTTGGACCTAGATATTATTTTGATTCATCTTTAGACAATCCTAAAAAGCTCCCATCCGATTTCAACCAGGCCTTTTTCTATTATGACTTTAATACAAGTAAGATTTGGGTATCCAAAATGGACTTGAATGGTAACTTAACGTTAAATGAACAGTTTGCGGCAGACATAATAACAGGTGCAGGCTTTATTGATTTAAAAATCGGTCCTGATGGCCAGTTATATATTTTAGAGTATGGAGTAGGGTGTTGTCCTAATAATGTTGGCAGTGGCAAACTAGTTCGTGTTGATTATATTGGAATTGACACGAATAAGCCTCCGCAAGTGACTCTTACAACAGACGTTGTGTCTGGTGCATTGCCATTAAATGTGAATTTTTCTAGTGATGGTACCATTGACCCTGAAGGTAATACGTTAACTTTTGCCTGGGATTTTGAATCAGATGGAATAGTAGATTCTAACGAAAAAAATCCGTCCTATACTTATTCTGAAAAGGGAAATTATGATGCTCAGTTGCGCGTAACTGATTCGAATGGAGCCTCAAGCTCAAAATCCATCAAGATTTATGCCGGTAATCATGCTGCCACTTTCCAATTTGTCTCTCCACTTGATGGTGGTTTAATAAGTTGGGAAGATAATCTTGATTATAACATTGTAGTTAATGATGCAGAAGATGGATCCACTAAAGATGGTACTATCGATTGTAGTGCTTTAAATCTTATACCTTCTTTTGGTCATAATACACACTCCCATGATGGCTTTACAATAAATCAATGTGCAGGTTCATTCTACCTTGATCCTACAAGCCATGATGCACAGGGTCAAGATGATATATTTTATGTCTTCAAAGTAAACTATACCGATTCTGAGGGTTTAACTTCTTTCGATCAGGTTACGGTACACCCTAAACTAATGGAGGCTGAATTTTATGATCTGCAGCTTAACACCCGACTGTACGAAAATACGGATAAATTAGGAGGAGGACTATACTCTGTTAGAGCATTAAGCCATGATTCGTATGTCATGTTAGAAGGGCGGAATCTACATAATATAAATTCAGTTTCATACCGTGTTGCATCCACAGTAGGTGGAGTTATTGAAATTCATGCCGATTCACCAGAGGGTACACTTATTAGTACTGTAAAAGTGCCTGTTACCGGAAGTCTGGATAGCTGGACGAACGCTTCAGGATCGATAAATAATCCTGGAGGTAAGCATGATTTATATTTCGTGTTTAAAAATATAGGAGCTATAAATTTGTTTGATTTAAATTATATTGAATTTATAGGTTCTGGAGTATCATCAGATATTACGCCTCCGAATGTTTATTCTGTAACAGCTTTATCAAAAAATCAAATAGGTATTAAGTTTAACGAACCTCTTGATGAAGCTTCAGCAGAACAGGTTGGCGCGTATTCACTAGATAATAATATCAGCATATATTCTGCTTCCCTGCTAGAAGATAAAAAAACTGTTATGTTGAGTACTTCTACTATGGCTTTGCAGGTAGAAAATCAACTAACGATAAATAGCAGTTTAAAAAATGAAAGCGGAATAGCTTTAAGTCAAAATGTTGTTGAATACTTCACTTTAAATGAAGTATTAGTCAGAATAAATGCAGGGGGACCGGAAGTAACTCTTGATGGTGTGCAATGGCAACAACATAAGTACAACAGTGGTGGAAGTATCAGTTCACAAGCCTCAACTCAAGAGATAAGTAACACAATTTCCGATGCCATTTATCAAACGGAAGTGAATGGTATTTTTAGTTATAGTATTCCTGTGCCTCAAGCGGGAAAGTATGATGTAAAGTTGCATTTCGCTGAAACATATTACAAGAAAATAGGAGAGAGGGTATTCAATGTTGATGTCGAAAATGGTCAGAAAGCTTTAGCTAATTATGATATCATAGCGAAGGCTGGTTTTGCAACAGCTGTCATAGAAGTTTTGAATGATGTTAGTGTTGAAGATGGGTACCTAACTTTAACCTTTAGAGGAGTGGTGAATAAGGCTAAACTTTCTGCAATTGAAGTACTTTATGCAAAAGATTCAGGTCAGGAACCTTCTATTATTCTGACTAGTCCATTGAATAATACCTCTGTTGCCCAACCCTTTGATGTGAACTTCAAAGTAAATTATTGGGCTGTTGGAAGTAGGGATTCCCACATTCATAAAATAGTAGACGGTATAGATAGAGGTGATATCACTACTATTAGCCCTACTACCTTTAGTGATTTGGCAATTGGCACTCATACTATAAAACTTGTGTTAGCTAATGCTGATCACTCCTTGACTGATTACAGTGATGAGATTCAGGTAAAAGTTGTTGAGGAATTGATTTGTGCTGATAACCCTTTTCCTCTGAAGCTTACTGAACACATAATTGGTAGTGATCTACCATATCGCTCACCCTACATATTTGAAGCTGATTTAAATGGCGATGGGTATGAAGATATTGTAACTGGTGGTTGGTGGTACAGAAATCCCGGAGCCTTGGGTGGAGAGTGGAAACAAAACGTGATTGGTGCTCCCATGAATAATATGGTACTTCTTCATGATTTTGATAAGGATGGTGATATTGACATATTTGGAACACAGGGAAAGTATACCAGTTCGCTATTAGCCTGGGCTCAAAACGATGGGAAGGGTAATTTTATAACTCACACTAACATACCAGCTGGGGCTGATGACAGTTTTATAGCCGGAGCAACCATCGGCAATTTTGATGGTGTTGAGAACACGCAACTTGTGATAACCTGGAATGGAGCTGAAGTTGATAAAACGCCTGTTCAAATGCTGACTATTCCAGCCGATCCAGTGAATGAGCCATGGACAATAAAGAACATTAGTCCTAATGCTGTTGGAGAATCAATAACAGCGGGTGATATTGATAATGATGGCGACTTAGATCTCTTTCAGTCAAAAAATTGGTTGAGAAATGATAATGGATCATGGGCTGTTTTTTCAACAGGGATAGTACTGCCTACTAATCCGGAACGCAATGCATTAGTTGATTTGAACAAGGATGGTATATTAGATGCTATTGTTACTCAGTCAGGAGCTGATCAGGAAATATATTGGTTTCAGCCTTCAGCTGATCCAACAAAAGCTTGGACGAAACATACTGTAGGCACAGACGTTGATGGTGGTTTAAGCCTTGATGTCATAGATTTTGATTTTGATGGTGATTTAGATGTGATCACTGGAGAGTGGAGAAATGAGCATCGGCTTATAGCTTTTGAAAATGATTTATGCATTACTGGGACATGGATCAAGCATATTTTACATCCAGGTGGTACAGCAGCTCCAGATCATCATGATGGAACACAAACAGTGGATATAGATAATGATGGAGATTTAGACATTATATCTGTTGGATGGGATAAACGTACTCCTCGTATTTATTATAATGACGGAAGTACAATGGGAAATACTTCTCCTGTTGTTTCCAACCCCATCCCGGACCAGAGCGCCACCGTGGGCACGGCCTTCAGCTTCACCTTCCCCGAGACGACCTTCTCGGACGCGGACGGAGACGCGCTGGCTTACGCAGCCGCCCTTTCTGACGGCAGCGCCCTGCCCGCGTGGCTGAGCTTTGATGCCGCGACCCGCACCTTCAGCGGCAGCCCAGGTGCTGCAGATGCAGGGGTGGTTGAAGTAAAAGTAACAGCCAGTGACGGCACCGAGAGCGTTAGCGACTTATTTAGCCTCACGATTGTGGATGCCAACACTGCAGGCACTGATGTCTGGCTGGAGGCAGAGTGCGCATCCAGTCTAGGAAGCAACTGGATAGAAGGAAGCAGTACTGAGGCCTCTAACGGCTCCTACATTACCATCAAGACTGGGTTGAACAGCACCAGCACAGCTCCCACCGCTAGCCAGGACATCGCCTTGTTCAGCCTCAGTGTCGCACAGGCCGGCAACTACAGTTTATACACCCGTATGAAAGCCCCTAGTGCTAGTGATGACTCCTTCTGGATACGCATCAACGGCGGCAGCTGGATCTCCTGGGGTGCTACTACAGCTACGAGGGGAAGTAGCTTTAACTGGAACAGCTTCCCAAGTGGCACAGTAGCGCTCCCTGACGGGGTGAACACCATTGAGATTGCTTACCGTGAGGACGGGCTCCAAATAGACAAGCTCTACCTGAGCCTGGGCAGCACTGCCCCTACGGGCACCGGAGCGGAAGCCAGCAACTGCGGTGAAGGCACAAGCAACCAGGCTCCTGTTGTTTCCAACCCCATCCCGGACCAGAGCGCCACCGTGGGCACGGCCTTCAGCTTCACCTTCCCCGAGACGACCTTCTCGGACGCGGACGGAGACGCGCTGGCTTACGCAGCCGCCCTTTCTGACGGCAGCGCCCTGCCCGCGTGGCTGAGCTTTGATGCCGCGACCCGCACCTTCAGCGGCAGCCCAGGTGCTGCAGATGCAGGGGTGGTTGAAGTAAAAGTAACAGCCAGTGACGGCACCGAGAGCGTTAGCGACTTATTTAGCCTCACGATTGTGGATGCCAACACTGCAGGCACTGATGTCTGGCTGGAGGCAGAGTGCGCATCCAGTCTAGGAAGCAACTGGATAGAAGGAAGCAGTACTGAGGCCTCTAACGGCTCCTACATTACCATCAAGACTGGGTTGAACAGCACCAGCACAGCTCCCACCGCTAGCCAGGACATCGCCTTGTTCAGCCTCAGTGTCGCACAGGCCGGCAACTACAGTTTATACACCCGTATGAAAGCCCCTAGTGCTAGTGATGACTCCTTCTGGATACGCATCAACGGCGGCAGCTGGATCTCCTGGGGTGCTACTACAGCTACGAGGGGAAGTAGCTTTAACTGGAACAGCTTCCCAAGTGGCACAGTAGCGCTCCCTGACGGGGTGAACACCATTGAGATTGCTTACCGTGAGGACGGGCTCCAAATAGACAAGCTCTACCTGAGCCTGGGCAGCACTGCCCCTACGGGCACCGGAGCGGAAGCCAGCAACTGCGGTGAAGGCTTAATTTCTTCTACTACGCAAACAACATCTCTCGCAGCGGGAAGTGCAGAATTGGAGGAAGAGGTTAAAGCTAATATTTATCCGAATCCGTTTGAAGAAGACATAAAATTACAGCTAAGTAATGTCAAGGAATCACAAGATTATGTGATAAAGGTATATGATGCTATAGGTAACCCCATATATGAACAGGTCTTCACCTCACAAAAGGCAGGAACGAACGAGATTAATATATATCTTCCAAGTTTCAAAATTATGCCAGGATTGTATTTTATGCACCTAGAAAGTACGGACAAAAGTTATAGGAAAATCTTTAAATTGGTTAAACGGTTGTAGCATCTTGATTAACAAAATGATGACTGTTGCTGTGGATGTTATTAAAATATAAGAATATAAAGAAGTAGAGGTCTTGTATTATGCACAACTATGATACAGTTACTGGCCCCTCATTTTCATTAAAGAATCGTCTTGGTAGGGTTTTATGGAGTTTGGTGTCAGCATTATTATTCCGTTACTCTCCAAACCCAATGCATCGTTGGCGGTCTTTTCTACTTCGTTCATTTGGTGCTAAGGTTGGTAGAGGTGTTCATATTTATCCCAAAGCAAAGATTTGGGCTCCTTGGAATCTTGAACTTGCAGATCAGAGTAGTGCGGCTGATGGAGCTATATTATATTCACAGGGGAAGATTTACATAGGTCGTCGGGCCGTCGTTTCACAGGGAGTACACCTTTGTGCCGGCACACATGACTATTCTCAATCCGGGTTTCCACTAATAACGAAACCCATTTACATAGGAGATCATGCTTGGGTTGCTGCTGAAGCATTTGTGCATGGAGGAGTATCAGTGGGTGAAGGGTGTGTGATAGGAGCACGTTCTGTAGTAACGAAAGATATGCCACCGTGGATGGTTTGTTCAGGGCATCCTTGTAAACCAATTAAAAAGAGAATTGAAGAGCATCAGAAGCAGAAATTTTTACAATTGCAGATTACATAATTTCAAAGCACCACTATTTACTAGGTTGTTAGCCATTTACTCATATACATGCAAAATATGCCTTTACTTGACTTGACTATTGCCATTCCGGTTCGAAACGAAGAGAAGAATTTGCCTGGATGCTTACGGTCAATTGGAAAGGACCTCGCACAGAAGGTTGTGGTAATTGATTCCGGAAGTACAGATAAAACAAAGGAGATTGCCAAGCATTTTGGAGCAGAGGTATTAGAGTTTTGTTGGAATGGAAAATTTCCAAAGAAGCGAAATTGGTTTTTAAGAAATCATAGGCCCAAAACTAAATGGGTATTATTCTTAGATGCAGATGAGTACCTGACTCAAAAGTTCAAAGAGGAACTTCGTCAAGCACTGGCTCGTGATGATAAAGTAGGTTATTGGCTAAGTTATACTGTTTATTTCTTAGGAAAACAATTGAAGGGAGGATACCCGCTATTTAAATTAGCCTTATTTAGGGTAGGAGCTGGTGAATATGAGCAGGTTGACGAGGAGCAATGGAGCCAATTAGATATGGAAGTGCATGAACATCCTATATTGCAAGGAGAAATCGGCACGATCAGAAGTAAGATAGACCATCAAGATTTTAGGGGAGTATCACATTACATGCTTAAGCATATTGATTATGCAGGCTGGGAGGCTGCTCGTTTTTTAAGATCATCAGGTAAAGCTAGTCTAGCGGCTAATGTAAACTTAACCTGGAGACAACGTTTGAAGTACCGACTTATGCGAAGCGTATTTATTGGGCCAGCTTATTTTTGTGGTAGTTTTTTCTTGCTAGGTGGTTTTAAGGACGGAGCAAGAGGATTTGCTTTCGCAGTTCTTAAAATGTCTTATTTTGTACAAGTGTACTGTAAAATAAGGGAAAGTAAGAACGTTTAAATATGTCTCCTTTAGCAAAAAATGCTCTTTAGTTACTGTAAATAGCTCCATTGAAAAGTGCCTTTTTCGAATGCCACTCCCTTCCCAGTTTTTGATTACCTACACTGTTATTTTCTTTTTAATTGTATAGCATTTTAATCTTTACTTTCCCAAGCAATTAATAGAATGAAGAAACCACGGTTTTTACTTATTGGCTATAACTTTTATCCAGAGCCCACAGGTATAGGAAAATATAGTGGTGAAATGGTATTATGGCTTTCTAAAAGAGGATATGACTGCACTGTTATTACTACCTTCCCATATTACCCGTATTGGAAAGTACAAGAACCTTACAATAAAAATAAGTTTTGGTACAAAACCGAAAAACAAGCGTTTGAATCTGGAGGTAAGCTAACGGTTCATCGGTGTCCTATATATGTGCCTTCCAAGCCATCAGGCTTGAAAAGAATCCTGTTAGATATGTCTTTTTTGTTAACAGCATTCCTGAAACTATTCCAAATTTTATTTGCAAATAAGTTTGATGTCGTGTTTACAGTGGCTCCATCTTTCCAATTAGGATTGTTAGGAGCTTTATATAAAAAAATTTGCAAGTCTAAGTTGTATTATCATATTCAAGATATGCAGATTGAGGCAGCAAGAGATTTAAAGATGATCAAATCCGAAAGGATTATAAAAACTTTGCTTAGGGTAGAAAAGTACATCTTTTACCAAACAGATGTTATAAGCAGTATTTCGGAGGGAATGGTTACAAAAATTAAAGAAAAGGCAAAGAAAGATGTTTTTCTGTTTCCAAATTGGACAGATACGGCTCTATTCTTCCCAATTGCAGATCGTGCTGAATTGAAAATGAATTTTGGTTTTGAGGCCTCTGACATGATAATTTTATATTCTGGAGCTATTGGAGAGAAACAAGGATTAGAAGCCATTCTATATTCAGCAAAACATTTTGAGAATATGGAAAGATGGAAATTCATGATATGTGGTTCTGGTCCGTACACAGGAAAATTGAAAGCTCTAGCTGAAGACTTAAAACTTCAGAATATTTTTTTCTTTCCGTTACAACCCATTGAAAAGTTCAACCAATTTTTAAATTTAGCTGATGTACACTTAGTAGTTCAAAGAGCCAGCGCTAGTGATTTGGTTATGCCTTCTAAGTTAACTACTATCTTAGCAGTCGGGGGTTTAGCATTAGTGACAGCTAATAAGGGAACTGGGTTACATGCGTTAGTTAACAGATACAATATTGGAGTTCTAGTTGATGCAGAAAGTCAAGATGAATTAAATAAAGGAATTAGTAAAGCACTACTTAGTGAAGAAAGAATTAATATCAGAGCCAATGCTCGTGCTTATGCTGAAAAATTTTTATCAATTGACTCTATCATGAACACGTTCGAGATGTCAGTTTATCATAACTCATACAATACCTTATCACAAAAAACCATTTAATGATTTTGTTGTACTTCAAAGATAGATAATAACACGAATTTTGAACTGCTTTGATTTTTCTTAAACATAAATTGTTCTAAGAGAGCCGAAAGTCGTAGTACATGTGCTACTGCAGGGTTTATCTGGCTCTAATGGTTAGAACATAAATTTTATACATAATCCAAATCACATATGTCTAATGTAATTGTAAGACCAAAGGAGTCTAACATAAACAAGTTCAGCTATTGGTTTAAAATTATGTTGATAATCATATTGGAACATTGCAAACTATTTAGGTTAACAAAAAGCTGAGTTGATGCTTTCATACTTACTGAAGCTATTGAGTTTCATTTTTTCATAGTGGCTTGATTAGTAGCTGCCGTTCGTATATTGGTTAGAGGTATTCAAAGTATTAATATCATTTAAGTTTCGACTGCTGCAGTGTTACTTTTTCTGGCCACGCACATAAGAGTTAAAGCACTAGCGTCAGCATTAGGATTTCTTCCCGAAAGTATGCTGCCTAACCTGTACTTCAATTCTGCTTTACCTTTTTGCCCCTGTAAGACTTCAGCGCCCAATTCATGATTATGAGGAAATATGTTCACCTCGAATCCTTGCGGCTTCAGGATGTTGATGAATAGTTCTTTTGTTACGCCATGACCAGGTTTATGATGGATTTCACAAGCTAAACCCCATTGTTGTTGACTGTCTGTCTTGTGAAAGCCATATCCTTTAATTTTATAGATAATAAGGCGGCTGTTCCACAGAAGTTTAGCCAAACCTTTATAATTCCAAGCGCTAAGCTGCGGATCATGGTCTGTAACCAAAAGCCCGCCTGGTTTTACTAGCCGAGCTGCCTCCCTTAAAATAGCGCCCATATCATCACAATGGTGGAGGGCTGCATTCATTACGACAATGTCAGCAAAGCCTGAAGTAAAAGGTAGTTTCTCCGCATTAGCAAGTAATGGTAAATAACCCTCTTTTTTTGCTAGTTCCAAGGACTTAGGAGCCACATCAATCCCTATCAATAGTTTTGGCTTACCTTTAAGTGTGGCAAATATGTTGCCAGGCCCACACCCAATATCAACTACGATTTTATCTGTCCAATCACCGAGGGCTGCAGACCACCTCCTTTTAAAAGCTTCACTCCTGTGGCAATAGGTTAAATATTCTTCTGCCCACTCAGCATGGTTGAAGTAATAAGCGTTAGCCATCAACCCTTCAGAAGGGTTATTGATGGGAACCTCTAAGTAGCTTTCTAATTCTCTTACATCAGCTTCTGGAGATAGAAAAGGAAGTAGTTCAGTTTTCATAAAATAACTAGAAGTAAAGTTAAAAAATAAGGAAGGGAAAGATGTTGACGCAACTTTGAATTATAATTTTCCTAGGAACGATTTATATTTTTAAAGATATAATTTCTAATTATTTATTTTTATAAAGGTTCAATAAAATAAGCGAATAGTACATATTTGAGGGTGAATAATGTTAAGTAGATGAGGTTATAGGCAGGTCGTGATCAATCATGAATTTTTTCAACAAGTTTGTGGAAGTACCCCACAAAAGAATGTAGTTGCTAAAGATGCTGGTTTGATCAATGCTCTACAGATTGATAAGTATTACTGCTCTTTCCTTAAAAGCTCTATCTTTGGGTACTACAGGCACAGAAACAAAAAGCTTCTTTTAAAAACTTAAAGCCATTCTTATCTATGTTTAAATTAATTGTATTTAAAAGCAAATGTTTTATGTTAACTTTAGAACAATGGTATTGAACATAAAAATGCTATTTCTACTCCTATTAATGATAATCTTTGCAGACCAGGCACAAAGCCAAATCCCAAAACGCGTCAGAGAGTACGGTGTCAGGATTGGAGTACTTTCGACAGGAAAGTATAATGCCATCACAGATGTTGCAGGAGTAACTGTAGGGCATACTACTCTTATTAAAGGCGACCAGGTTCGTACTGGTGTTACTGCTATATTGCCACATACTACTAATATATTTCAGCAGAAAGTGCCTGCTGCCGTGTATGTTGGCAATGGCTTTGGCAAGCTGGCTGGCACTACGCAGGTGCAGGAGCTCGGAAATCTTGAAACTCCCATTGTACTTACTAATACCTTGAATGTAGCCACTGCTATGAATGCCGTGGTTGGCTATACTTTGCAGCAGCCCGGCAACGAAGAGGTACAGTCTGTTAATGCGGTGGTGGGAGAGACCAACGATGGTTACCTGAACGATATCCGCGGGAGGCATGTGACGGAGACGCATGTGCTGCAAGCTATACAAGAGGCAAAAGGCGGAGCGGTGCAGGAAGGAAATGTAGGCGCAGGTACCGGAACAGTGTGCTTTGGCTTCAAAGGAGGCATAGGTACCTCTTCTCGGGTATTACCGCAAAACGTGGGTGGCTATACTGTTGGTGTACTGGTGCAGACTAACTTTGGCGGTGTATTGCAGGTAGACGGGGTGCCAGTAGGGGAGGAGCTGAATCAGTATTACATGAATCAAAGAATCAAAGACAGCGCCGATGGCTCCTGCATGATTGTAGTGGCTACCGACGCACCCGTTGATGCACGGAACCTGGAGCGGATGGCGAAACGTGCCATGATGGGACTGGCAAAAACAGGTGGCATCGCCTCAAATGGCAGCGGCGACTATGTAATTGCTTTTTCATCTAATCCTGATCTGCGCATACCATACAGCACAAAAGATAAAACTCAGGCAGCACCTATACTTCGGAATGATGAAATGTCGCCGTTGTTTATGGCTGTAATCGAAGCTACGGAAGAGGCGATCATCAATTCGCTTTTTATGGCAGAAACGATGCAGGGAAAGGAGAACAGAACCGTAGAGGCACTTCCTGTTAATAAAGTAACTAAATTGCTGAAAAAACATCATGCACTCAAACCCTAACTATGCCTACGTCCGCGGCCAGGTGGTGCCGTTAGATCAAGCTTTTCTGCACATTAGTGACCTTGCCATACAAAGAGGTTACGGCGTTTTTGACTACTTCAGAGTGCATAATGGTCGCCCTGTTTTTCTGGATGATTACCTAATGCGCCTTCAGGAGTCGGCAAAGGCTTTGCATATGGAGGTACCGCTATCTGATGAGGAGTTGAAGGAGGTGATACTGGACATCATCAGCAAGAACGATATTCCGGTTTCAGGTATCAAGATGATTCTGACAGGGGGCTACTCTGCTAATGGCTATGATCCGGCTGAGCCTAGCTTAGTCATACTTCAGCAACCGATGGCACTTCCAAGCTCTGAATTAGTTGAAAAGGGAATAAAGATCATCACCCATGATTATGTGCGGGAGGTGCCAAGAGCCAAAACCATCAACTATACTATGGGCATCCGTCTGATAGATGAGATCAGGCAGCAAGGGGCACATGATGTGCTTTACGAGCGAAATGGGGTGGTAACCGAGTTTCCGCGCTGCAACCTGTTTATAGTGAAGCATGATGACACGGTAATCACTCCGGCAGAGAATGTGCTGCTTGGCGTAACGCGAAAGAACGTGCTGGCCCTTGCCGATCAGAAGTATAAAGCTGTTGAAGGAGAGGTGACAGTTGAGGACATCTACCAGGCTAAAGAGGTGTTCCTGACTAGTACCACCAAAAGAATTTTACCGATAGTTCAGGTGAACGATCAGGTTATCGGAAGCGGTAAGCCAGGAGCTGTAACCTTAGACCTTTTGCAGGCCCTTATAAAGCTTGAAGAGGCATATTTCTCTTTAGCTGTTTAAATGTTACTGTTTTACAGAGGTATAGCTTTTCAGAAGATTGCGCATAAAAAAATAAAATTTTTCTTGCTTCTTTAGTTTCAGCCGCTACATTTGCAAGTACAACACTGATATTTCTTTTGAATGAATAAGCAAACGGTACTCTGCCACTTTATTATTAGCCTCGTGGTCATTTCACGTGGAGTGGAGATGGTTTGCTGATTTTGAACGCGAAAAATAAGCCTAAATACTGCAGCCATCTCCTTTGAGAGATGGCTGTTTTATTATAACTGGAATTAAAAAATTAAGATGTTTCTACCGCTTATAGTGGTCATTATTATTGTGATTATTAGTCCTCTACCCACGGGTTGAAGGAACGGCCTTTTATTGTCTAAAAAGCCTTTCTGACCACCCGGTTAGAAAGGCTTTTTTTATACCTGAATATCGAACCTAACACCTTAAAACACATAAAAAAGATGTACTTTGACAGTAACACGCTAGCCTATCTCGACGGAGCCTATGTAAAAGCTAATGAAGCTTCCTGCTCCGTTTATGCACAAACTCTACATTACGGCTACTCTGTTTTCGAGGGAATCCGTTCTTACAAAACACCAAACGGGCCGCAGATCTTCAAAGCCAAAGAGCACTATGAGCGCCTGCACTACTCTTGCCAGACTGTGGGGCTCCCGCTGGAGTACTCAGTAGAGGAGTTAACAGAAATTACTTATAAGCTACTGGAGCTAAATAACCTGCAGGATGCCTACATCCGTCCGTTGGTATTTGCTGGTACACCCAACATGAGCCTGACGACTGCACAGAAAAGCAATCTGCTGATAGCAGTTTGGGAATGGGGCAAGTACCTCGGCGACAAAACGCTGCGCCTGATGATATCTCCCTATGAGCGACCTAACCCCAAATCGGTTCCTATTGAGGCCAAGGTGGCCGGGCACTATGTAAACTCGACCATAGCTTGTTCCGATGCCAAAGCCAAAGGCTATGACGAGGCTCTTTTGCTTGACATGAATGGTTTTGTAGCAGAAGGCCCTGGTGCCAACTTCTTCTATGAGAAAGATGGAGAGCTGTTTACCGCGCCTCCAGGCAGTATTCTTCGTGGTATCACCCGCAACACCATTATTGACCTGGCGCGAGAGGCTGGCATTACAGTGCACGAGAAGTTCTTTACGCCAGATGTGCTTTTTAATGAGGCGGAGGCTGCTTTCATGACGGGTACTGCTGCAGAGGTAGTAGGGGTGCAGTCAATCAACGAGCATGTATTCTCCAAACCTTACAAGGAAAGTATAGGAGCCCTTCTGGCTGATAAGTATGCAGCCTTGGTTACTGGTTGCCTGACTCCTACACTAGAGATTTAGAACTAGATATTTAGACCTGAAACCATACTTTCTGCTGGGTTAGAGATAGTATTTTGATAAAGGTTAAGTGGTTGTAAAACAATAGTTTATGTTTTTGATGCTGGCTTTTAGAAATAATGACAAGCAGAAAGTATGGTTTCAGAACCAATAACTGTTACCTGATCTTGTGCACCAGAAGCTAAAATAGTTACTGCCTCTAGCGGGGTAGCATCTTACTGAAGACCTGTAACAAGCGCCTCTCTGGAGGGGTGCATTTGTTTACCTCTAACCACCTTAAAACAATGGCATTAAATAAATACAGCCGCATCTATACCCAGGACGACAGCCTTCCGGCATCGCAGGCCATGCTCATAGGCTCAGGTCTGTCGGAAGCTGATCTTCGCAAGCCCTTTGTAGGCATCTGCTCTACAGGCTTTGATGGTAATACCTGCAATATGCATCTCAATGCTTTGGCCGATGATGTAAAGCAGGGTGTAAACCAGCATGGGATGGTGGGGCTGCGCTTTAACACCATTGGCGTAAGCGATGGCATAACCAACGGTACACCGGGTATGCGTTACTCTTTGGTATCGCGCGAAATCATAGCTGATTCTATAGAAACTATCACCGGTGCCCATAATTATGATGCCTTGACTTGTGTGGTAGGCTGTGACAAAAACATGCCGGGCTCTCTGATGGCAATGGCTCGCCTGAACCGTCCATCGCTTATGGTATATGGCGGTACCATCAAAGGTGGAGACTTCAAAGGAGAAAAGCTCAATATCGTGTCTTGCTTCGAGGCTTACGGCAAGAAGTTGAACGGTACCATCTCTGATGAAGATTATCGTGGCATTATCCGCAACGCCTGCCCTGGCCCGGGTGCCTGTGGTGGCATGTATACGGCTAACACCATGGCTTCTGCTGCAGAGGCACTGGGTATGTCTATTCCTTTTTCCTCATCTGCTCCGGCAGTTAGTGCCGAGAAACAGGCTGAATGCCTAAGCACAGGCCAATACTTGCTGCGCCTGCTCGAGCGCGACATCAAGCCAAGAGATATACTTGTTCGCGAGGCTTTTGAGAATGCGCTGGTACTGATAACCGTGCTGGGCGGCTCTACCAATGCAGTATTGCATCTGATTGCCATTGCGCATGCAGCTGGTGTGAAGCTTACGCTGGAGGACTTTCAGCAGGTAAGCAATCGGGTGCCTGTTTTGGCTGATCTTAAACCGAGTGGTAAGTACCTGATGGAGGACCTTTCTGCCTTCGGTGGCGTTCCGGCCGTGATGCGCACCCTGTTGGATGAAAAGCTTCTGACTGGTGACTTGCTAACTGTAACGGGCCAGACGCTGGCTGAAAACCTGGCGGATGTGAAGCCACTGGGGCAGGAGCAGGATTTGTTGCGCCCTCTTTCAAACCCTATCAAAGTAGATGGCCATATCCAGACGCTGTATGGTAATCTGGCTCCGAAGGGTGCTGTGGCCAAGATCTCTGGCAAAGAGGGGCATAGGTTCGAAGGACCGGCCATTGTTTTCAATTCGGAAGAAGAGCTGAATGAAGGTATAACGCTGGGTAAAATACAGCCTGGCCACGTCGTCGTCATCCGCTATGTAGGTCCGAAAGGTGGACCAGGTATGCCTGAAATGCTGAAGCCAACTTCTGCCATTATGGGGGCTGGCTTAGGAGATAAGGTAGCCCTGATTACGGATGGTCGCTTCTCTGGCGGTACACATGGCTTTGTGATCGGACATGTTTGTCCTGAAGCTTACGATGGCGGTACGATCGCTCTGGTGGAGAATGATGACCTCATTACACTGGATGCTACCATCAACAGTATTCACCTGCACGTGGATGAGGCGTTGCTCCAACTACGCCGCGATAGCTGGCAGCAACCAAAAGCTAATGTACAGCAGGGAGTGTTGCTGAAGTATGTCAGAACCGTGAGCGACGCAAGTAACGGATGTATAACCGATTTAGAGGAAGCCCATGTTAACGAAAGAGAAACAAGTAGCAGCATCGCCAGAGCAAACTAAAACCATCTCAGGTGCCGAGGCACTTATACTTGCCTTACTGGAAGAGAAGGTGGATACCATATTCGGGTATCCTGGCGGTGCCATAATGCCTGTGTATGATGCTTTGTTCGACTACACAGATAAGCTGAATCATGTACTGGTGCGTCACGAGCAGGGCGCTATACATGCAGGTCAGGGCTATGCGCGATCTTCGGGTAAGGTGGGCGTAGTGTTTGCCACCAGCGGACCGGGTGCTACCAACCTTGTAACCGGACTGGCAGATGCCCAGATCGATAGTACGCCATTAGTTTGTATTACTGGTCAGGTGTTCGCCCATTTATTGGGTACAGACGCTTTTCAGGAAACGGATATATTGAACATCACCACACCGGTTACCAAGTGGAACTACCAGGTAACCGATGCCAATGAAATACCGGAGGTGATGGCGAAGGCATTTTACATTGCCAAGAGCGGTCGTCCGGGGCCAGTACTGATTGATATCTCTAAAAATGCCCAGCTGCAGAAGTTTGACTTTGCTGGCTACACTCCTTGCAAGCACATCCGCAGCTATCGACCCAAGCCTATCGTAAGGCACGAGTACATTGCGCAGGCTGCTGAGGTGATCAACCAGGCAAAGAAGCCATTCGTGCTGTGGGGCCAGGGAGTTATGCTGGGTTCGGCTGAGAAAGAGTTTAGGACTTTCATCGAAAAGAGTGGTATACCTGCTGCCTGGACTATTTTAGGGGCAGGAGCACTTCCTTCGGACCATCCGCAAAATGTAGGTATGCTGGGCATGCATGGCAACTACGGGCCTAACGTGCTCACCAACGAGTGCGACGTACTTATTGCCATCGGAATGCGCTTCGATGACCGCGTTACCGGGAGGCTGGACAAGTATGCCAGACAGGCTAAAATCATCCACCTGGATATTGATCCTACCGAAATTGGCAAAAACGTGCCGGTAGCAGTACCAGTGTGGGGTGATTGCAAAGAAACACTGCCCTTACTAACCGAACTAGTAGAGGCAAAAGAACATACCGATTGGCTGCAGCTATTCCGGGAGTATAACGACCGCGAAATAGAAGCTGTGATACAAGAAGAGCTATTCCCAACCTCAGAAGAGCTGACAATGGGAGAGGTGATGCAACAGCTGAACGAGCAAACAGCCGGTGATGCCATTGTGGTTTCAGATGTGGGGCAGCACCAGATGGTGGCTTGCCGCTATGCCAGACTCAACCACACCCGCAGCAACATTACCAGCGGCGGGCTGGGCACCATGGGCTTTGCGCTGCCAGCTGCCATCGGAGCCAAATTCGGCACTCCGGACAGAACAGTGGTGGCTGTTATAGGCGACGGTGGCTTCCAGATGACATTGCAGGAACTGGGTACTATTATGCAGAGTGGAGTAGATGTGAAACTACTGATCCTCAACAACCAGTTTCTGGGCATGGTGCGACAGTGGCAGGAGTTGTTCCACGATCGTCGCTACTCTTTTGTAGACATCGCCAGTCCTGACTATGTGAAGGTAGCCAGCGGCTATGGCATCAGCGGAAAAAGCATCAGCAAACGGGAAGAGCTAAAGGACGCCCTGCAGGAAATGCTATCGCATAAAGGCTCTTTCTTGTTAGAGGTGATGGTAACCAAAGAAAACAATGTGTTTCCAATGGTGCCACAAGGGTGTAGTGTAAGCGAAATCAGGCTGAAATAGCATCAGCATAAAGAAGTGAAAGTATGAGTAATCAAAACCATACCGATAAGCAGGAATTCAACATCACGGTGTACACCGAAAACCATATTGGTTTGTTGAACCGCATCGCCATCATTTTCTCCAGGAGAAAAATCAACATCGAAAGCCTGAATACCTCACCTTCAGAAGTTGAGGGCATCCACCGCTTCAGCATCCTGATAAAGGAATCAGAAGAGGTAGTACGGAAAATTGCCGGCCAGATTGAGAAGCAGGTAGAGGTGCTGAAAGTATACTACAACACCAATGAGGAGGTAATTTGGCAGGAGATGGCGCTTTATAAAGTGCCGACTGATGTAATTGCCGAGCGGGCGGTAGTAGAGCGCTTGCTGCGTGAAAACGGTGCCCGTGCCGTCGTGATCCGGAAGGACTATACTGTATTTGAAACTACTGGCCACCGGGAGGAAACAGACAACCTGATAAAAGTGCTGGAACCTTACGGCCTGATCGAGTTCGTACGCAGTGCCCGCATCGCCATTATCAAAGACAGCGAGGGCTTCCATAAAAAGCTGCAGGAGTTTGAGCAGAGCGAGCCGGGGCATGAGGTAGTTGAGAACGAATACCTGAGCAGCCGTGAGAAAGTCTTTACCATGTAATTAATTAGTCATAAGACAAAGTATCAGGAAACAAGCTTTATCTAATCATAAGGCAAGTATGAAATCTAGCCGGATCTTCGAAAGTTTTACATCCTGAATTCCTTAAAGAGAAACAAAATCATCTAACCTTAAATCGAACTAAAAATGGCAACTATCAATTTTGGAGGAGTAGACGAAACCGTAATCACACGCGATGAATTTCCACTAGCTAAGGCACAGGAAGTGCTGAAAGATGAGGTAATAGCCGTGATCGGATACGGTGTGCAGGGCCCTGGCCAGGCGCTGAACCTGAGAGACAACGGGTTTAACGTTATTGTGGGGCAGCGTAAAGATTCCGCCTCCTGGGAGAAAGCAAAGAGCGATGGCTGGGTGGAAGGCGAGACGCTTTTCACAATTGAGGAAGCGGCAGAGCGCGGAACAATCATTGCTAACCTCTTGTCGGATGCCGGACAAATTGCGGTGTGGCCAACACTACAAGAAAGGCTGAAGCCAGGCAAGACCTTATATTTCTCTCACGGATTCGGCATCACCTTCAAAGAGCACACCAGCATTGTGCCATCTGCCGATGTTGATGTAATCCTGGTAGCGCCAAAAGGTAGCGGCACTAGCCTGCGCAGACTATACCTGGCTGGCGGCGGCCTGAACTCTTCTTTTGCCGTGTATCAGAATGCTACTGGTAAAGCTTATGAGAAAGCGGTAGCAATGGGTATAGGTGTTGGCTCTGGCTATCTTTTCGAGACTGATTTTAAGAAAGAAGTATACAGCGACCTTACAGGTGAGCGTGGTGTGCTGATGGGTGCCCTGGCAGGAATCATCGAAGCTCAGTACCAGGTGCTGCGTCAGCGTGGTCACTCTCCGTCCGAGGCGTTCAACGAAACTGTAGAAGAGCTTACTCAAAGCCTTGTGCCATTGGTTGGTGAAAACGGTATGGACTGGATGTTCTCTAACTGCTCAGTTACCGCACAACGTGGTGCCTTGGATTGGAAAGGCAAATTCAGAGAAGCAACGCTTCCTGTGTTAAATGAATTATATGACAGCGTAGCTTCTGGTAAAGAGGCTGAGCGCACCATCCAGCGTGGTTCTACACCAGGTTACCGTAAGGAACTGGAGGCAGAGCTGACGGAGCTGCGTGAATCAGAATTATGGCAAACAGGAGCAACGGTACGTAAACTCCGCTCCAAGTAAACAAAGTATGATGGATAAAGATGTAGCTGTTGTTGATACCTTTGTGGCCCTGGAGAATGTGCAGAAGGCGGCCATGAACCTGAGGGGGGTGATCTACAAAACACCTCTGTTGCAGAACCATTGGCTCTCGCAGACATATGGTGCTAATATTTACCTGAAGCGTGAGGATTTGCAGGTTGTGCGATCTTATAAAATCAGGGGGGCATACAACAAAATCTCGACGCTGCCTGCTGAGCAAGCGGAGCGGGAGATTGTATGCTCGAGTGCCGGTAACCATGCCCAGGGAGTGGCTTATGCCTGCCAACTACTCGGTATTAAAGGCTACATCTTTATGCCTGCCAACACACCTGCCCAAAAGGTGGGAAAGGTACGGCTTTTCGGGAAAGACAAAGTAGAGGTTGTATTAATAGGCAACACTTACGATGATACCTACGCTGCAGCGAAAGATTTCTGCGACAGCCGTGGCTGTACCTTCATTCACCCCTTCGACGATATGGCTATTGTGGAGGGACAGGCAACCGTGGGACTAGAGGTACTGCAGGATGCTCATTTCTCCATCGACTATTGCTTTATGCCGATAGGTGGCGGTGGTTTGGCATCTGGAGTAGCCAGCGTGTTTAAGCAGCTGAGTCCGAACACGAAACTCGTAGGAGTACAGCCGCTAGGAGCACCTTCCATGTACAAATCTATCAAGGAGGATAAGCGGCAAGCGCTGGAAAGTATAGAGAGCTTTGTAGATGGTGCCGCCGTTAAATGCCCTGGCGAGCTAACTTTTTCGCTTTGCCGTGAGCTTTTAGATGATGTGGTGCTGGTGCCGGAAGGGCAGGTTTGTGAAGACCTCCTGAAGATGTATAACGAGGAGGGCATTGTGCTGGAGCCAGCTGGTACGCTTACCGTGTCGGTACTGAAAACCTACGCCGATAAAATTGCCGGTAAGAATGTAGTCTGCGTGATAAGCGGCAGCAACAATGATATTACCCGCATGGAGGACATCAAGGAGCGAGCCATGCAGCACCAGGGGCTGAAGCACTACTTTATGGTTACGTTTAACCAGAAGCCTGGAGCACTCCGTACTTTCGTAAATCAGGTGCTGCACCCCGGAGATGACATCATCCACTTCCAGTACATCAAAAAGAACAACAAAGAAAAAGGACCTGTATTTGTCGGTATAGAGGTAAAGCAGCCACACGATGTAGAAAATATTAAGCACCGTATGGCAGAAGAAGGTTTTGCTTATGAGTACCTGAACGGCAAGCAAGACTTCCTGAATTTGTTGGTGTAAGTCAAGGACTCATTCTAAGTATAAATCTCCATCGGATGTATGTCAGGTGGAGATTTATATTTTAACACAGCAGCAAGAGGAGCTAAGCTTTAAGCACTTACAACGAAGGTACACTATCAGGCTCTACTTTACTGAAACTATAGTCTCTCCCAGTTTATCTGAAAAACCACTCCAATTGGTAGTGCCGAATGGGAAAATGTGTTCTCGCGGACGTGGAGCTATCAGGCACTAGCTATGGAAACAGTTGTCAGTGAGGCCGTGGATGAAACACCACCACGCTAGCGCAAGAATTAACCCCAATAACCTATGCCCAGTTCTCAACCTATACTTACCCTTGATAACATCACCGTTCGTAACCTGAACAAAACCCTGTTTACTAACCTTAGCTTTACAGTAAACAAAGGCGAACATTGGGCGCTAATTGGAGAAAGTAGTTCTGGAGCAACAGACTTGTTGCAAACTCTAACCGGTAAGTATAATGTAACAAGAGGCAGCATAAGCCATACTTATTATGAAGAGTATCTGCAGCGGAACCCGCAACAGACGCTACCTTTTACCCATCATGACTTGCTGGCAGAGGTGATGCAGAAGCATAACTTCAAAAACCTGTCCTCCAACTCTACGGAGTTTTATTATCAGCAACGCTACCATGCTTCAGACTCAGAAGATGCCCCTACAGTAGCAGCTTATCTTTCTGATAGCAAACCCGCCACTACTATACCTTCATTTTGGACACAGGAACAGGTTGTGCTTACTTTCAGCCTGGAAAAGCTACTGGATAAGCAGCTGATCAAGTTATCGAATGGTGAAACCAAGAGATTGTTGCTGGCAGCTGCATTGCTGAAGAACCCCAAAGTATTGCTTCTAGACTATCCACTGACGGGGCTTGATGTAGAAACGCGCTCTATATTCAGTAAGATTATCCAACAAATTACCAAGTCTGGTATAACTGTTATCATGAGCGCTTCCGCTACTGAAGTTCCGGCAGGAATAACACATGTAGCTATCATGGAGGATCACAAGATAGGGCAGGCCATACCTCTGGCTTTTTACACGCCTGCGCAGGTAACAACTACTCTGATTGATACTATAAAAGTACAGGAACTGCAGGAGCTACTTTATACTGATTCGGCAGCACAGTTCGACACTATTGTGCAGATGGAGGATGTATCAATCAAGTATGGCGAAAAGCTAGTGCTGGACAGTATAAACTGGCACATTCAGCAGGGCGATCAATGGGCACTTTTGGGGCATAACGGCGCAGGTAAGTCTACTTTACTTAGCCTGATCACAGGAGATAACCCGCAGTCTTACGCTCAAAAGATCGTCCTCTTTGATCGCAGAAGGGGCAGCGGTGAAACTATCTGGGATATCAAGAAGAGAATCGGTTTTGTGTCTCCAGAGCTGTACCAGTACTTCCCACACCAAAACACTTGCCTGGAGGTGGTGGAATCCGGCTTTCATGACACATTAGGCCTTACGCGTGGTAGTGATGCAGTTAATGCGGAGAAAGCCTTTCGTTGGATGAGGATTTTTGGGATGGAGCAAGAAGCACACAAGTTGTTAAGGGACGTATCGACTGACGTACAACGGCTATGCTTGCTTGCCAGAGCGATAGTGAAAAATCCGCCCTTGCTTATTTTAGATGAGCCTTGCCAGGGTATGAATCAGCACCAGAAGCTACAGTTTAAAAAACTACTGGATACTATCTGTACTCACAGTAATACCACACTTGTCTACGTAACGCACTACCCAGAAGAGATTCCTGATTCGGTAACTAAAGTGCTGCAGTTGAAGGAAGGAAAAGTTGTAAGCAGGGAAATCACAGAACTGGTTGAGTAGAGACAAGAAAGTAGAGTTAACTCATTTCGGGATACAGCGACAAGCCTATCAGGCGATAGTACAGGAAAACTTTAGAAAGGCCTCTTGGGCAGTTCTAGTTGGGAGTTCATCTTTTTCTCAATGCCTGAAGTACAATGCTGATAAAACAGAGGCGGCTCCTGTATCAGGAGCCGCCCCTGTTTTATGCATGCTTTACGAGCTACAAGACAACATCGAGCATCCAGCTTTCTGAGTTGCCCATCCCGGTCTGGTTTCGAAGAATTCATCAAACTTATCAGAATATGGCTCTTTAACTGCCTCCTGCAGTTTTTCGAACAAGGCCGTTGCCCCTTTCTCCAGCTCCTCAATTGCCTGGTGCAACAGGTAATTCCGAAGTATAAAGCGAGGGTTTGTTTGGCGCATTAGCTGCTGTGAGTCCTGCCGTTTAATCGAGTTCCTGTTCAGACGATCCAGGTATGCTGTTATCAAAGTATAAAGCTGCTCGCTTTCCTCTTCCTTCAGATCATCATAAAGACACTCTTTAAAATAATCTGCCACTTCCTGAGCACTGCCCATATACAGCGGCAGGTCGATGAGCAGCTGGAAGAAAATGGTCATATCCGGCTGAATGGAGGCGAGCGCTTTCTCAAACTGCGTAATCAGGTCTACATCGCCACTGCTCAGTTTATCCAGGCCTAGCTTGTTGGCCATCATGGCATAGTACTTACGCCAGTATACTTCCTTAAAAGTCTCCAAAGCAGGCAGCAGTTGGTCTTTTTCTACCAAAGGCAGGAGCGCCGCTGCAAGGCAACCCAAATTCCAGTAGGCTATACTTGGCTGCTTGCCAAAAGCATAGCGTCTGCCCGGAAGATCGGTAGTATTAGGCGTAAAGTCAGGATCGTAGTTGTCCAAGAATGAGTAGGGGCCATAGTCAATGGTAAGACCAAGTATAGACATGTTGTCGGTGTTCATTACACCGTGTACAAAGCCTACGCGCTGCCACTCCACCATCAGGCTGGCTGTACGCTCCACTATTTCCTTAAACCAGGTAATTACTTTATCCTCGCCCTGGATATGCGGGTAATAGCGCTCTATAGTCCAGTCTACCAACTGGCGCAGGTTTTCCTTCTCCTTACGTGCGTTCAGCATCTCGAAATTGCCGAAGCGCAGGAAGCTTGGTGCTACTCGCATCACAATGGCTCCTGGCTCATAGGCAGCATTACCGTTGTAGAACATATCGCGCAGCACAGGTTCACCGGTTGCCACCAGGCTCAGAGCCCGTGTGGTAGGCACGCCCAGGTAATGCATGGCTTCACTCATCAGATACTCACGCACCGAAGAACGTAGTACGGCACGCCCATCAGCACGGCGGGAGTAGGGGGTAAGACCAGCTCCTTTTAACTGCAGTTCAAAAGTTTTGCCATTAGCAGCTTCCCACTCGCCTAAGGTGATAGCCCGGCCGTCGCCAAGTTGGCCGGCCCAACCTCCGAACTGGTGCCCGGCATAGCAGGCAGCGTAAGGATACATAGTATCGGTAACGTTATTACCCCCAAGTATATCAATATCCTGCTGTGTCTCAGGTTTTTGTATACCTAGTTCCTCAGCTAATTCTGCTGACCAAGCCAGTAAGGTGACTTTCTCAACAGGCGTGGGTACGGCTTTACTGTAAAGCACTCCTGGCGTCTGTCGTGGCGTCAGAATGCCACTGTGGTCTCCGGGAAAGGTGCTTACAAATTCTTTCTTATATGTTTTGGAGCTTAGGCTCTGCATCTGTGTCTGTTATTTTAAGTTCAGGCCGCCTGAAAAGGCAGCATAAAGTATAAATCTACTGTAGATTATTTTAACAAGTATGAAGGGGGAATAGTTGAGTTATACCGAAATTCCTGTCAAAGCACATTTTGTGGCAAATTACTTTGTGCTACTTAGGTTCTGGGGACGGTGTTTTAAAAAGCATGGGAAACGGCTGGTGCGGCAAGAAAAATATCTAATACGGAACGTGTGACGTATCTACTTTGGAACCATAAAATAAAGCTACGAATAATGAAGAATGCAAGCTCTAACACCTCGCTGCGAAGCCTGATAAAAGACCCTTCTCAACTGGCTGATATCGTTCGGGACCCAAAGAGTGGTATCGACTTTTACAATGGCCTTTCTGCTAAAGAACAGCAGTATATCGTTTTTGCTGCCGCAGCAGGACTTATCGCCTACGGCATCTATCTGGGTAGACAAAACAAATAGCAAGCCCAGGCTTCAAAAGTACGGTTTTTGATAACCGTACTTTGACATTCAATCAAAAGGTTCAGGCTTTTTTACCGCCTGCCTTTTCCTTTCTTTGCTTTGTGCCTATCTGCTTTTATCTGCTTAAACTCTTCATTTGATACTGTTACAGTATAATAGGCCTCAGTTAAAATAGTCAGGTCTAAGTCAAAGTCGTAGGTAGCAGTAACAGCGAGCTCTTTGTTTGGGTTTAGCTCATACCCTTCACCTACCTTGTCATAAACTTCAAACTCATACTCACCCTCCTCCAGGTGTTTGTTTGGTATGCGTGCCAGGCAGTCGCCGGTAATTACCAGTGGCGTGTCCAGGTCATCTTCAAAATTGAATGGCTGGAAATACTTTCCGTCTTTTTTATGTGTGAGGTACTCCACACGGTCTATATGGATTTCAATTTCCTTGTTGCCACTGTCTCTGCTGGTCTTGATATCCTGTAAGTTGCCCTTTAGTTTCATATGCTATATTATACTGTGTTAGCCCGCTTTTCATACGATGTAGTTGCAAACTTAAGTAAAATGCCCAGCAAGGCGGGTAGGCATGTCTAAAATAAACTCAGTAAGTTTGCTTAAGCAAGCACAAAAAACTATGTCACAACCAAAACTCTTTATGCTCATGCTGGGCTGCAGGCCAGCCGGAAGAAATACCGAACAGCATGATATGTTCTTTAGTATCGCCGACTCTGTTAAGGATCTGGTTCCTGAAATAAAAGCTTTCTGGCCAGAGGCTAAAGGCAATATCCATGTGGATGCCTGGCGGGAGGTAACACAGGTAAACGGCCATAGTATAAGTGTAGTACCGAAAGAAACAGGAGAGCCAGCTGCTGATGCAGAGAAGCTTTTTTTCCTGAACCTAGGCGGCTATAAGCCAAATGAGTTCGACGAGTTCCACTATAAAATGCTGGCCGTAGCACAAGACAGTGCAGGTGCTGTAAAACAAGCCAAGAGTACTGCCTTCTATAAGCACACCGGCTTTAAAGGTGCCACCTCTCACATCGACGATAAGTTTGGTGTAGATGTGGACGAGCTGTACCCGGTGCAGGATATTCTGCCAGAGGAAGTAAAGCAGAAGTATAGCCTCAAGATTACTCTAGGTGCAGGTGGCGCAGAAGATGAAATGCACCTGGGCTATTTCCAGCTACATAAGCTATAGATGGCCGTTTCTTGCTAAGGAATGAGGGTGTAGGAGTAGTTGCTCTATCCTCATTTATCAGCTCAGAAACAAACATGCTTTAGCCTGCTGCGTTATTAAGGGGAAGTGATATAACCAAACTACAGAACTATGAACAGAAACTTTGGAAATAACAACGGCCCCAATAAAAACCATTACGCCGACTTTGACGAGCATGGAAATCCGCGTACAGGCAATATCAACAGCCTCTCCCGCTATAATCCTGAAAACCGTTACCCAGGGTCAGAGCAGCAGCACAGGCACAGAGGCGATTTTAGTAATTTCCGAGAGCAGTATGAGCCTGACAACCGTCATGGCGACCGTACCACCCATGCAACACGCGCTTACGGCGATTTTAGCCGGGGCTCACGCTACGGCGAAGGCGGTAGCATTTCCGGCGGCGGATCGGCTTATGGCCACTCATACTATGGCTTGTCTGGCAACGAGGGGCCGCGCATAACGCAGCACGACATGAACCGCTCCGACAGCAGGCAGTACGATGCCTACGGCGATTATGAGCACTACCGTAACCGCGACCAGGGAATCAGGTTCGGGCGCAGCAGCGACGGTGGTTACATCAATGATAACAGAAACAGGGATAATCGCGGCGCAAACTACTATGACGACAGCTATCCTGGCTCACAGCGTGGTATGGGAAATGGCAACAGAAGCGACGATAGCGGGTACAGCATTGGCGACTTTGGCCAACGCTACGAAGACAGACAGCGCAATTACTTTAGCAACCGTGATGACAGGGACCGTGATCGTGGCTACAGATCAAGTGAAGACGATCGAGGCTTTAGTGAAGGCCGTAGCCGGCACAGTGGTCGCCGGAACCATGACTGGTAACATAAATATGCCATTGCCTAGAACTGTGGCTTAGTGCTACATACAAACAGCCGCTTCTTCAAACGAAGAAGCGGCTGTTTTCTTTAGGGAATATTCTAATCAAGTTTACTCCAGTTCCACCAAAACAATGCTGGCGGAGTTAATACAGTACCGAAGCCCAGCCGGCTCAGGTCCATCATTGAATACATGCCCCAGGTGGCAATCACATATGTTACACATAACTTCTATGCGGCTCATGTTGTGGCTGTTGTCGAAAGTATACTTAATGGCACCTCTGGATGCAGGTTGTGTAAAGCTGGGCCAGCCGGAAATAGCATGGTACTTCTCTGTTGAGTTAAACAGTATACTTCCGCAGCAAACACAGGCATATACTCCCGGGTCGTAGGAACGGCAGTAAGCGTTGCGGTAGGGTGGCTCGGTATCCTTTTGCCTGGTAACCTGGTACTGTAGCGGGGTAAGTTGCTGCCTCCATCCCTCTTCGCTTTTTTCCACTCTTCTGGCAGGCTCAGGGTTGCTGTACTTGGCGTTCTTGATAATGTCAATCCAGCGGAGCATGGTGTTGGGGTTTAGCTTTTAGGTGTAAATGCAAAAGCCCCGGGAGTACCCGGGGCTTTTGGTATACATAGGAAGTATTTATTAGTCTTTTTCGTTGCCTAAACCCTCATTGCTCTTATGGCCTTTCAGTGTGCTGGCATTAGGCTGGTTGTTACGGAACTCCTTATCGGTGCTGTCAGCTCCACGGGTAGTTGTAGTCGGGTTCTGGTTTGAACCTTGTGGGCTGTTCTGATTCGGGGTGTCTTTTCCTGCTTTTGCACCAGCACTATTGCCCTCACGGCTCGGTTTGTTTTCACCACGTGTATTATCGGCACCACCAGCAACAGGGCCTGTATCTCTTCCTTCTGGTCTTCCGCTCACGTTACCACCTTCTCCGGCATGCGTCTTCAGCTCATTGCTCTTATTATTATCTGCCATAATTGTTTCTCTTTGGTAAAACATAAAAATCAATACACCGGGCAATCCGGGGTATTCAATTGTACGGATGAATCAAAGGTTTAGGTTGGAGAAAACGTCCTGTTGCCTTGTCTGCATAGTAGCTTTTTGTTTAAAAGAACCTGTATACAGCATACGCAAGTGCTTTGATCATTGTGTACGGAGGTTAGGGACTAGCTTAATAGAAGAAGGCTATATACAGGGTTAACTTTATATAGTTTCTATACGTTTCTTGTGGTGTATGTATTTAAGCAATAACTAGTTAAATATATAGCTAACCATCTGTAAAAACTTAAAGTAACAGCAAACTATGGAAAGATTTTTAGGTAACTACAGCCCTTATTTATATGCCATCCTGCGCATAGTGGCAGGTCTTATGTTTGCTATGCACGGAAGTCAGAAACTGTTTGGCTGGCCTGGCGATGGAAACACAGTGGAGCTATTCTCGATGATGGGGCTTGCTGGCATAATAGAGTTTGTGGGCGGGTTGATGATAGCCTTAGGGCTGTTCGCCAGTTGGGCAGCGTTTATTGCCAGTGGTCAGATGGCGGTTGCCTTTTTTATGGCTCACCTTCCTCAAGGCTGGAACCCTCTCCTAAACCAGGGCGAACTAGCGCTGCTTTACTGTTTTCTGTTCCTTTATATTGCTTCCAGGGGGGCTGGCATTTGGAGTGTGGACGGGGCAAGGCACACAGATGCAAGAGACAGTGCCACCATGCATCGCCGGTATTCCTGATGCCATTCAGCTTGTTATTCTACTTCTGACTCATAAATCACTCACTGTTACCAAGTAGCGTCCACCGTTGCCATACTTCCTTTTGTCTAATCTTCGTATGAACAAGAATCTTAGCAAGAGGAAGGTATGGTTACAGAAAGATCTAAGTATAAAACAGGCCGCCTGACAGCAAGGACCGCAAACGGTAGTGGCGCAGATGTCTTTACTACTGGTGTGCAGCCTTTAGGACTGGGTAACAGGAAAGACGGCTTGCTGTATGTGCCGCAAGGCTATGATAACAGCAAGCCTGCTGCACTGGCTGTTATGCTACATGGAGCCGGAGCTCCTGCTGAACAAGGTTTATCGCTGCTGCAGCAGTATGCGGATGAACATAACATCATACTGGTGGCACCGGCCTCGCGAAAGTACTCCTGGGACATTATTGCCAGCGAAGGCTTTGGACCTGATGTCATCTTTATCGACCAGGCACTTTCGCATGTATTCGAAAACTATAGTATAGATCCGGCTCATCTGGCCATAGGTGGCTTTTCTGATGGTGGGTCATATGCGCTTTGCGTTGGGCTGACAAACGGGGACCTTTTTACCCACATCATCGCTTTCTCGTCTGGCTTTGTTTTTACTATGGAGAAAAATGGAAAGCCAGAGGTATTTATATCCCATGGCATAGACGACCCCGTGCTGCCCATCGATCCTTGTGGCAGGCGCATCGTTCCCCAACTAAAGCAGCAAGGCTTGGAAGTGAGCTACACAGAGTTTGATGGAGGCCACGAGATTCCTAACTACATTTCCGGAAGTAGTGTAAACTGGTTTCTTCAGCAGGAGAAATAATTACTTGCCTTCTGGTCCGTCAGCTACGTGATCGGCATGGAAAGCGCCTCGCTGCCCCAAGGGTTCTTCCTGTCCAACAGTGGTGTCTCTTGCAGTTTGATGCTCTAGTTCAGAGTTGATTTCGGCGCCTAAGAGTATGATAAAGCTGGTAAGGTTAAACCACAGCATCAGGATAATGACAGCAGCCACAGGACCATAAGTCTCACCATAATTGCCGAAGTTGTTTACGTACCAGGAGAACAGCAGCGAGCCTAGCAGCCAAAGCACTGTAGCAATTCCTGAGCCCCAACTCACCCATTTAAACTTCGGGTTATCACGGTAAGGAGCTACTTTATAAATGAGTGCCAGCGACAGCATAATGATTAATGCTAGTAAAGGCCATCTGCCCCATTCGATAAGCGTCTGCACAAAACCTGGTAACCCTAAATTTCCTACCAGTGCCGGAAATCCAACCAACAAAGCAAAACAAAGACCGCCCAGTACGATTCCCCCAACAGTAAAGAGAAGTGTAATAGCGTTAAGCTCTATAAAGCTCCTGGTATTTCGTTCATCATAAGCAATGTTGATGCCTTCAAACAGCGACTTTGTGCCGCTGTTGGCGCTCCACAAACTTAGGAGTATACTTAGTGCCACGCCCCAACCAAGCGTTGAGCTTGAGTTTTGCGCAATGCTTCTCAGCCTTTCTGTCAGCATCTCGTGTGTTTCGCTTGGCAGTACAGCAGTTAGCTCTTCTATGTGCTGCTCAACTGCAGCTGGGTCTGTAACCAAGCCATAGATAGAGATGATGGCAGCCAGAGTAGGGAACAATGCCAGGAAGAAATAGAATGCTACGCCGGCAGCTACAATGCTTATATTGTCTGTGCCTAATTGCTCTTTTACCCTAAGCATCACTTCTTTCCATCCTCTTCCGGGTATCTGATGTGGCGCTTCAGCCTCTCTTCCTTTTGTGTCTTTCATAGTTTCGTAGTGTTCGTTGCATAGTTATTTATAAAACGGAGTGCAATTTCTATGGTTAATAAACTTGAGCCAGATTTAAGGAGTTGGGGTACAAACGGCTGGTTTGAAAGGGGCTTTAGCGTGTGAGTAAAATATGCCTTCAACTATAAGTTCTATTGTTTGCCATGAGTGGTGCAGAGAAACTTTGCTAATGCAGCCTCTGTTTTAACAGCATGGCAGGAATAATAACATTGATAGCAGCAGGAGCCTTACTCGTAGTATGGAGTAGCGTTTCAACATCTGATAGCACTACAGAATTTAGCTTTCACAAAGAGCCGCATGGCACGTGGTATATCGATTTACCTGACTACCCAGGGCCTAAGGGAGATTTGGCTATGGTGGCAGGTGCCGACGACATGCTGGACTACCTTGCAAAAGGGAAAACACGTGTAGAGGTCGAGATGAGTGAGCAGCCCTTTGCAGGTGCACTAGAACTGGTGCGGGTAAAGCTGGGAGAGCCGGGAGGCGGCGCGTTTTATAAACCCACTAACCACCAGATTGAGTCTGTCTGGCTGTGTGATGTGACTTTGTATGCTTTAGGTAAGTTTCCGGAAAAAATCTACTTTAAGGCAGTAGGTTAAACTAAATGCTACGCCACCGTTTAGCTAGCTTCTATATCTTCGTCTTCATTGCCTAAAATGTACCCGTAAGGCTTTAGCTTCGGAATCCGGTCAAATAGTACTTTGAGGCTGGCAAACAGCGGTACAAACAAAATCATGCCGGGCACACCCCAAAGCAGGCTGCCGAGCAGGATAACCATTATAGTTGCCAAAGGATTGAGCTTTACCCTTGAGCCTGTGATGTAGGGGGTTAGCAAGTTTGCCTCTACAAGCTGCGTCACCATAAAGAAAACCAGCACCAGCACCGGGTAAATAAAAGAGTCTTTCATAAGCAAAGCAAAGGCAATTGGCAGAGCAATGCCAAGGAAAGATCCAAAGTATGGAATTAGTCGCAGCAGGGCTGTAACCAGGGCAAAAAGTATAGCATGTTCAATACCAATTGCCCAAAAGCCAAGTGCATATACTACTGCCAGAATGGAGATGACGGTAAAAGTGCCTTTCAGGTAATCATGTATGATGCGCGATATTCTACCAAGTATAACTTTTGATTCTTTCTGCCCCTCAAAAAGGCGAAGCCTGACAAAGAAGTTCTGAATCCGTTGCTGGTAGATCAGGAAAAAGAAGGTATAGGTAAGGATGATGAATATGAATAGAAGTATAGAAAGCCCCTGCACTACAACGTCTCTCAGGCCTTTATAAACAGCTTTAGCTATATCAGGTTTCTTTTCTTCAATGATCTCTTCCTGTTCATAGCGCGGGATATCAGTTGTTTTGTACAGTAACCACTGCAGCCTGTTAGTTTTCTCTTCCAGCTTCTGCTCCAGCCTGGGCATATCTGCTTCCAGGCTCTGAATCTGGTAAAAAATCAGTGCGCCGATTATAATCAAAGAAGACAGTAGAACCAATATTGATGCAATGGCAGCTGTAGACTGTTTCAAGCCATAGCGCTGCAGCCGGTGTACCATAGGGTACAGCAACATGGCAAAGAAAGCGGCAATGGCAATGGGCAATAGGAAGGGTTTACCAAAGTACAGGAACAGGGATACCAACAGTATCAGCAGTAGTCCTTTATTAAACAGGCTTAGGTTAAGTCTTTCTGTATTCATCTTTGAAGAAAGGTAAACGCAAATACCTGAATGTTGTTTTTCCGTAGCAACCTAAGCTATTGGTAGCAGCATGTTAGCCAGAACCACAATCTTGTTAAGGCGTAGAACCTTTAACATCCTACTTCTCTGCCTTACTTAAAAGTAAGGCAGAGAAGTAGGAGCTTGATTAACAGACTGCCTGGTGGTGTGCCAGGCACTATTACTTAGATACAGTTATGACAGGAAAGGCAGTTTTAAATGGTTTGTTGGCAGGACTGGCTGGAGTAGCAGCAATGACCCTTGCCGAAAAAATAGAGCAGCAGTTTACCAAGCGCCCCAATTCTTATGTACCCGCTCATACACTTGAGCGGTTGCTGCGTCGCTCTGGTAAACCTGACTCAGATAACCTGGCGCTAAACTGGTCGATGCATTGGGGAGAAGGAATTCTACTGGGCATTATCAGAGGACTTATGGCGGAAGCAGGGTTTCGTGGGCCGGTAGGGTCCTTTATGTTCATGAACCTGCGCCTGCTAAGTGATCAGAGCCCGGAGAATGCTACTGGTGCGGGTGCACCACCCTGGACCTGGCCAAAAGACGAACAGGGAATAGACTTGCTACACAAAGCAGTTTATGCCTTCGCAACGGGTGCCGTAGCCGACTTACTTATTGATGGTCCTGCCCGACAACCTGTAAGCAGAGCCGGTTGGACAGTTGGAGAAAAAGCCTAAAGCCAAAGATGGTTGAAGCTACCGGACTAACTGCTGAGGTACAGCCTGTAGTTCTTAGGATAATATACCAATAATCTAAAACCGGCCTTTTGTAAAATCAAATGGCCGGTTTTATTTTTTACCAGCCTCATATTCAGAAAGTACCTCTGCTAACGCCCGTTGATAGTCGGGGTTCTCGTTCATGCCGTTATGCCTCTGGCCTTTTAATGTTATCACCTTGTCGGTTGGCTTCAGGTGCGCCTTTAGCTTTTCAGAGGAGCCGGGGTAGATTATCTCGTCCAGGTCACCATGGAATAGAACAACAGGAGCCTTAACTTTCCCTATGTATCGGTAGGTTTCAAGTTTATACTTTAGCAGAAAAGTGGGTACAAAAGAGTAGAGGTTTTGCATCAGGTCCACTAGGCTGTAGTAAGGAGCCTGCAGAACCAGGAGTTTCGGCCTGTTATCTGAAGCCAGTTTGGTAGCTGCTCCTGTACCGATAGAGTAGCCAACAATCACTATACTGTCTTCAGCATAGCTATCTTTCAGGTGGTCATAAGCAAGCTGAACGTCATCAAAGAACTGTGCCTCACTACTAATGTTTCCCCCACTTTTGCCATAGCCACGATAGTCAAGTATAAAAATATCATAGCCAAGGTCTGTGTAGGTTTTGGCTATCCAGCCCCAGGAGGCAACGGACCCTGCGTTGCCATGCAGGTAAAATATCAGTCCTCTGGGTGCAGGAGTTTTAAACAACAAGCCATGTAGGTGCACACCGTCCTTCGCTGGTACAAAGATTTCCTCAAATTCCTGATTAAACCCAAAAGTATAATCCTTCGGGAGCTTCTCCGGAAAGAAAATCATACTTTCCTGTTGAAAAGACAATAGACTCATAAGCAGCACATAAAGAATTGCTAATACAGCGACTGTTGTTAGAATAGCTTTGTACAAGACTCTACTATGCTGTTATTAATCTGCCTGCATACTTAGTGCCTTGCCTGCACCTAACTTCAGCCTGATGTACTTCTCTACGGATACGATGATGTTTAGCAGTACACCTGCACCAACTATGCGTAGCACCTGCATGACATCGAGCGGGCTGGAATTAAACAAAGTGTTCATGAAAGGCAAGTAGATGAACAGGGCCTGAAACAGGAACATGGTGGCGATGCCATAGTACACCCACATGTTTGTAAAGAAACCAATGTCGTATGTTGGCCTTATCAGGGAGCGGCAGTTTAAAAGGTAAAAAGCCTCCAGCACCACAAAAACAGTAGTAGCCACTGTCTGAGCTTCAGCTACCGTAGCGCCGTGCTTAATTTCATATAGGTACAAACCAAATGCTGCTACCATCAGAAGAAAGCCTACCAGCAGGGCTCGCATAACCAAGTCGCGTGTTAAAATAGGCTCATTGGCAGGGCGTGGTGGCCGATCCATGATGCCCGGCTCCTTGGGTTCGAATGCCAGCGTGAGGCCCAGCAATACGGCTGTAGTCATGTTTATCCAGAGTAGCTGCACGGGTTGTACAGGCAATTGTGCCCCGATAATAACGGCCGCAAGTATAACCAGCCCTTCACCCAGGTTGGTGGGTAGCGTCCAGACGATAAACTTGGTCAGGTTGTCGAATACGCTTCTGCCTTCTTCTACAGCTCCTTCTATAGAAGAAAAGTTATCGTCAGTGAGCACCATGTCAGAGGCGTCTTTGGCTACATCGGTGCCTGTTATACCCATTGCAATACCGATGTTTGCCTGCTTAAGGGCAGGTCCGTCATTCACGCCATCGCCTGTCATGGCTACAACGCGGTCACGTGCCTGCAGTGCTTTTACCAACCGTAGCTTCTGGTCGGGAGAAACGCGTGCGAATACGGAAGTTTTTTCTGCAACTTCCTCAAGTTCTTTATCTTCGATCAGCTGCAGTTCTTTACCTGTGATAGCCTTAAGTTTGCCGTTTATCTTTTCTCCCTTCAGGCCAATCTGGCTGGCAATAGCTGCGGCTGTAGCGGCATGGTCCCCAGTTATCATTTTAACATCTATACCGGCATGTTGGCAAAGTTTTACAGCCTCCACGGCTTCCTGGCGCGGAGGGTCAATCATACCCTGCAAGCCTAAAAAGATGAGTCCGGATTTGGTGTCTTCGTGTACTATGTCGTGTGTGCTTTCCGGCACCTCGGCCATAGCAAGAGCCAACACCCGAAGTCCTTCACTGGCCATTTCTTCTACTTGTTTGTTTATGGCCCCTGTGTCCAGGGTGTCTGTCTCACCATTCGGTTTCAGGGCTTTGTTGCTGCGCTCCAGCACGGCCTCTACAGAACCTTTAAGGTAAATAATATGGCGATTGCCTCCGTGCAAGGTAGCCATGTACTGATACTCTGATTCAAAGGGTATAACATCTTTGCGCGGCAGCTCACGCACGAGCTTTTCTTTCTCGAAACCTGCCTTGCTGGCCGCTACTTCCAAAGCGCCTTCGGTTGGGTCACCTTCTATTGCCCACTGCCCGTCTTTTTCTTTAACATTACTGTCGTTGCACAACAGGCCGGCCACGAGACATTGCTCCAAGGCTTTGTTGGTGCTAAGGTCTACCTGCTGCCCCTCATCTACTACTTCTCCCTCAGGCCGGTAACCGAGGCCTTTTACTTGATAGACTTTTCCTCCTGCCATAATCTGCTGTACCGTCATCTGGTTTTCGGTGAGGGTGCCTGTTTTATCTGAGCAGATCACGTTGGTGCTGCCAAGGGTTTCCACCGCCACCAGTTTTCGAATGATAGCCCTGCGTTTTGCCATTTTTGAAACTCCTAGTGCCAGCATAATGGTTACAGCTACTGGTAAACCTTCCGGTATGGCACCTACAGCCAGGGCAACGGCTATCATAAATGCCTCGCCTATGCTCTCGCCACGCAGCATTACTGTTGCAAACACTATCGCGGAGAGCCCTAGTATCACCCAAAGCAGTAAATGGCTGAACTGCCTGATGTTTCTGGTAAGCGGTGTTTCAAGATCCTGCGCGCCCGCAATGGACTTCTGAATTTTACCAACTTCGGTATGGTCACCGGTTGCAACGACTACTCCCGTAGCCTGCCCGTAGGTAACAACCGTTGAAGAAAAGCCCATAGAGAAGCGGTCACCAAGCACATTATCGGCTTCTACCGGTGTGACATTCTTCTCAACGGCTACTGATTCTCCGGTAAGGGCTGATTCATCCACTTTCAGGTCCCGCTCTTTTACCAGGCGCACATCCGCCGGAAATTTATCTCCTGCTTGTACAAGCACTACATCTCCCGGTACCAGTTCCTGCGCGTCAATTTCCTGTTTATTCCCGTTGCGCATTACGTGTGCCTTGGCTGTCATACTTTTAGCCAGGGCATCAATAGCCTCCAGTGCTTTTGACTCCTGCACATAGCCAATGATGGCATTTACAAACACTACAGCAAAGATGACAATGGCATCCGTATACTCTTCCAGCAGAATAGTTACCACCGTTGCAGCAAGCAGAATGTAGATGAGCGGCTGATGAAACTGCAGCAGAAACCTGACCAGTGCACTCTGCTGCTTTTTGGGTGTCATTACATTGCGGCCATAGCGTGTTTGGCGTTTTTTTACGTCTTCATCGCTTAGTCCTTCAGCAGCGGAAACCCCCAGTTTTTCTATTACCTCCTCAGCGGACAGGCTGTGCCAAGGGTGAGGTTTATCAGTCGGCAAATGTTGTTTGCTTACTTTTTTTTCTTCCGTTACATTCATGGTAAGATATTCTTCTCTTCAAAAAGGCTCTATAGTCTTACGGAGTATGTTGGTAACTAGCTATATCATATGTATTTGTTGCCATATTACTAAAGTGGTGCCGTGCCCGGAAGATGAAAAGTTGTGCTGCTGCTTTCGAGTCTAGAAGCGAATCTTATTGAGCCAGGTATGCTCCGTCTACTGCATAATAGGCACCTGTTACAAAAGAAGCTTTTTCAGAACTTAGCCAAAGCACGAGCTCTGCTACCTCTTCTGATTCTCCCAGTCGTAGGCGAGCCAGCATTTCAAAGGTTTCCTCTGTCATACCAGCCTCTGTCAGGAGTGGAGTCTTAATGAAGGCAGGACCTACGGCATTAACACGTATACCCTTGGAAGAATACTCCAGCGCACCATTCTTAGTTAGCCCCACAGCGCCATGTTTGGCAGCTACATAAGCTGCTGAATTTGCAAAGCCTACCTGGCCAAGTATGGAGGAATTGTTCACGATGGCCCCGCCACCATTCTGGAGCATTTGCTTTATTTGATAGTGCATACAGTAGAAAACACTATTCAGGTTAACTGCAATTACTTTATTCCAGCCGGCTATACTCATCTCGCCAACAGGGTTTGCCTCACCGCCAATGCCTGCATTATTAAAAGCTATGTCTAGTCAGCCATACGTCTCTACTGTCTTTTTAACAAGGTTCTCACAGTCTTCTGGCTGCGCCACATCTGCTCTTACAAATATCGCTTTGCCTCCCTGGTTTAGAATGGACTCTACTACTTCCTTGCCTTTGGTTTCGTTGATGTCTGAAACAACGACGCTTGCGCCCTGCTGGCTGTAAAGTATGGCTGTGGCCTCGCCTATACCCGAGGAGGCTCCGGTTACGATGGTTACTTTTCCTGCTAATTGCTGATGTGAGTTCTTTTCTATTGCGCTGTAGGTGTTACATTATAGACGGTGTAAAAATCGTCACCTGATGTTTCCAAAAGAATGATAATAATCAGCTGTGGAGGTGCTTATTGTCAGAATTTCAAAGACTTGAGATGAGGAAGGCGCATAGGTATAGTATACAGTAGCTTACACTAAGATCATGCACGGGTAGTATGCGTAAAGAAAGGTGATTATGTACATCTTAAAGTACTGTGTTTTAAGACCTGAACTGAGGGAAATAAAAAGGTCGGACTAATCTATAAACGTTATGAAAAGGAGGAACAAGAGTTATGAAAGCTACTGCTAAATTGTCGCTGCTTTTATACTTACTGTTGTTAAGTACAACGCTTTACGGTCAGCAAAAAGAGATAACTTATGTTGATCTGGTAAATCGGCTTACTGATCTAAAGGCTCTTGCCCTACCTCCGGTAGAAGGTGAGAAGAGCGCTATGTGGTCGAGCTATGACAGGCGAAGCAAAATAGATGAAGCTACCGGTGAGTTTATAGACTGGAGCGCCAACAACGACGGCCTGGACCCGCAGTATATACGGAAGGAGGGCAATAACATGGTGCTTGCAGAGATGGAAGGTCCAGGTGCTATGGTACGTATGTGGTCTGCCAGTCCGGGTAAGGGGCGTGTAAAAGTATACATTGACGGGCAGGAAGTGCCGGTAATAGACCTGCCGTTTATTCAATACTTTGATACAACTTCTATTCCTGCCTTTGGCTACTCGCAATTGGTGTATGAAACTGCCGCAAGAGGCTTCAACAACTATGTACCCATTCCTTACCAGAGGTCTTGTAAAATTGTAGCGGAGCCGGAGTGGGGGCAATATTATCACTTCAACTACATCAGCTTTCCGAAAAACACAAAAGTCGAAGCTTTCAACCAGAAGTTGACGAGTCAAAATAAAGCAGCTTTGGCCAAGGTGAACAACTTCTTTCAAAACAAGTTAGGTGAACTTTCATATGAAGTCACAAAAGGTGTAACGAAGAATGTCTCTGAGAAAATAGCAGCTGGCGAATCCAAAACAATCACACTTAAAGAAGACAAGCCATATATGCTCTTAAGGCTCAGGTGAAGGTGGCAGATGATCAGCGCCTGGATGAGGCTTTGCGTAAGTTGATATTGCAAATCCGCTGGGATAATGAGGAAGCGCCTGCCGTATGGTCTCCCATAGGAGATTTCTTTGGTTCTGCGCCTGGGTACAACCTATATAAAACCTTACCTATGGGTATGACCAAGGAAGCAATGTACAGCTACTGGTACATGCCCTTCGATCAGTCTGCCACCATTACACTTACCAATCATTTTGACCAGCCTGTTAGCCTTAACCTATCCATTGGGTTAGAAAACAGAAGTCGGAAAGACAATAATTTCAGCCGTTTTCATGCAAAGTGGCACCGCAACCTGGAGTCCATTTCTGACTAAACCCGCTGGCCAGACTGGACGGTACTGGAAACAGAAGGGCGGGGCCGCTTCTTAGGTATGTCTTTGATGGTCTGGAACCCGAAGGGCGGCTCCTGCAAGCAGTATGGGGGCGAAGGCCACTGGTGGTGGGGCGAGGGAGACGAGAAGTTTTTTGTAGATGGAGAGACTTTCCCGTCTACCTTTGGTACTGGTACTGAGGACTACTTTGGTTACGCCTGGTGTATCCCGAACTATTTTACCCGCGCTTTTCATAGCCAGAGCCACACCGAAGACAACATGGGCTACCAGGCCTTGAATCGCTGGCAGGTGATAGATAATGTGCCCTTTCAGAAGTCGTTCAGGGCATACCTGGAAAAGTACTTCCCGGATAAATGGCCTACGCAATATGCCGTCACTGCTTATTGGTATCTGAATAAAGGTGGGGTAGACCCTATCAAGCCCACACCTGTAGCTGAGCTGTATGGTTTTGAAATTCCTTACCAGGTTTACCGCAAACCTGGCGTTATAGAAGGGGAGAGCATGCAGATCGAAGATAACTCAGGTGGATGGGCCACAACAGATGTGTTTGCGGATGAAAGGATATTTGACCGAGTAAGCGGCCATAAAATACTTTTATGGCACGGAGATCCTAAAAAAGAAAACAAGCTAACCACTACGTTCAAAGTTGATAAACCAGGTACCTACAGCGTAAAAGCGCAGGTGGTAAAGTCTCCTGAAGGAGGTAAGTTTGGAGTGGCGCTAAATGGGCAGCAGGTAAAGAAAGAACTCAACTTTAAGTCTGAAGTAGCCCCAGGTAAAGCAGAGGTAGTTGACCTTGGCACCTTTGAGCTGAAGCCAGGAAAACAGGTAATGGAGTTTAAGTGGATTCCGGCAGAGGGCTTCGGGGAGAAAATGATGATCGACTACATTGATCTGAAACTTATGTAAAAAGCAAAAACGGCCATTGTTGTGGGGCTGGAAGATCCGAAGCGGTTAGCCTATACTAATAAAAAAATCCCTGCCGCTACAAGAGCGGCAGGGAAGGTTAGGCTTAGTTTATGTTTGTTTAAGGTGAGCCAATATGTGTACTGAGAGCAGGAAAGCAGTAAGCTGGTCCCTGCTCCAGCAAGGTTAGTCTTAAGCTACAACATTTATGATTGTCTCAGAGAAGCGCTCCATTTCTTCTAACTGAGGGCTGCACTGCAGCAGGAAAAAGTCTACTCCTACAGCCTCAAACTCTGCAATACGGTCCTGTACCTGGGCAGGTGTACCCAAAAGTCCTGAGCGCAAGCCACGGTTTGATACAGAATAATCCTGCAGGGTAAGCTGTCGCTCTAACTGCGTACCCGAAATCCACTGCTGCATATTTTTAAAACCAGCATTAGACTCTTTCACATTAGTGATGCGGTCTATTTCCTGCTTTACCTCCTGCTCAGAATTACGGATAATGCTGTAAGCAGCAACTCCGAACTTCATTGGAGGCAGTCCCCATGCTTCGCGACGGCGCTTCATGTCGTCGATACGCTTACCGATGAGCTCAGGCGAATCGCCGTGCATGACGTAGCCATCGCACTGCTTGCTGATGAGCGTCTTAGCAGCCTCTGATTCACCACCTGCATAAATGAAGGGCTTTTTCTTCGGCTTTGGCTGTAGTACGTTGTCATCTACTTTGTAGTACTTGCCTTCGTAGGAGAAGTGATCCTGCTCCCAAACACCTGTGACCACGTTCAGCCACTCTTTTGTGCGGGCGTAGCGGTCATCGTGCTCTTCAAAGTGTAGTCCATACTTGGTGGCCTCATCCTTCCACCAGGAAGACACTACGTTCAGGGACAGCCTGTCGCCACCGATCTGTGCTATGTTAGCTGCCTGCTTGGCAAGTATAGCCGGGTTATGAAAGGTAGGTCGTACGGCTACCATTAGCTCCAGTTTCTCTGTTACTGCCGCTAGTGCCGCTGCCGTTGACCAAGCTTCCAGAGATGGTGCCTGTTCGCCTTTAATATCATTCAGGAACAGCTCAGCAATCAGGGAAATGCTGTAGCCCCAGTCTTCGCTTCGCTGCGCCAGCTTTTTTACATAATTCCAGTCCGACGACATACTTTCGTCTTCTACGTTTCGAAGCCAGCCGCCAAATACCGGTAACCAATATCCGTACTCCATGCTTATACCTCCTCCTTCTTTAGCTGAGCTTTCTCTGCAAGGAAGTCAACAAGTTTAGCGTGGGGGTTAAAGCCGATCACATTAACAGCATCAGCCACGAAGTTAGAAAGGGCATTCACATCGTAGTAGTAGATCTGGCCGTCACGGTCATCTACAGTATACTCAATGCCTCCAACGTCGATGCCAGCTTCCTGCACAATGCGCTCAATAGCGTCAATTACTTCCTGCTCAGGTGTAAAGGCTTCTACTTTCATGCCGTTCTTAGGAGCATCGATAGCACATGCGTTCCGTACCAGTTCTTTACCACCGGTAGTCTGGCAGATGTCGGCAGGGCAGAGGTTAAAGCTTTCGCCGGAAGTATAAACCTTGATGGCATACAGAAACTTGCCTCCCAGAGTCTCCACACGGTTAATGTGGCCACCACGAGCAGGAATAAACTCCTGTACCAGGGCAGTGTGGTCTATACCTAAGGCTATTTGACCAGAGGTTACAGCCAGTGCTAACTCCTCCTGAGAGTCGAAACGAGTAATACCTGCACCGCTACCACCAATGTTGGCTTTTACCACGATAGGGAAGCGAAGTCCTTCAGCAGCCTTTACAGCCTGCGAAGCATGGTTGATTACGCGGGCTTTCGGGTAAGGCAGACCCAGTTTCTCCAGCAGTGACATTTGCAGTGCTTTCGAAGTTTCGTACTGGAATGCTTTGTAACCATTAATGACGGTTACACCTTTTGCCTCCAGGTGTGCCAGCAGGTTTAAAGTATAGAAAATGCCTTGCTCGTTGTTGCGCAGGTAAGCAGAAGGGCTCATGCGGTTGAAGAACAGGCTGTAGTTCTGCTCCGGAGAAGCAAGGTCATAAGTATGTTCTGCTGCATTCAGGCGCTCAAAAGCGATGCCACGAGCATCAAGCTCGTTAAACAAAGGGCGGAACCACTCCTGGTGCTCATGAAATATAGCTATTGGTCTTTCTGATTGATTAGTCGACATAAGTCTGAGTTTAAAGTATAAATGAGTTTATAAGGGTTCTTAAGGACTTCCTGCAGCATCAACCTGGCAGGAAACAGGCTACTAAAATGCTTGGGGCTCAGGGTGTAGCATTGTTAGGATCTTTCTGCAGCAAGTGCAAAAAAGACAAAGCTATCCCTTGGGGCTACGTGTAAGAGGTGTTATGGCCTAAATAGAATTATTGCGACAACAGCTCTTGCAGCCGGGCTAGCAACAACAGCAACAACAAGTATGAGAATAGATAGAAGATGAACCGAAAGAAAGTGATGTAATTCGGTTTTGTAAGTTACCCGTAAGGTTGTAAGCTGAGATTTTCATGTTAACCAATTTATATCCCCTAAATTTTTTAGGCAGGAATTAGCACCTGGTTTAGTAACTGGTTGCTAGAAGTTCTTAGAGCCTGTTCTCTCCCTTCTTCTTTATAAATCAAATACGGTGTAGGTATTATGACTTTACGGTTGCAAAGTTGCAAGCAGAATTTTTTATTTCCAAATGTGAGGAAAAAAAATGTAGCTACATCAATCTTGTTAAGCCAAAATTCACTCTAAATGAAAAAGTAATTATGGCTTTTACTCCTGCTTTATTGATGCCTCTTCTATTTCTTTCAAGGCTTCGGCTCTTGGTTCGGCCAGGGCTGCCTGCATATCCTGTTCTTCTATCTGCTGGTTAACTCCTTTGGCCTGTTGCACCAGTGCTTTGAACAGCCTGCGGTGTAATTTGCTCTGTGGCAGGTATTCAGGGTGCCATTGCACGCCAATCATGAAATCCTGCACGGTATGTTCTATGCCTTGCACTACCTGGTTTGGTTCACGGGCAACTATGTCGATTGCTTGACCAGGCTCTTTCACAGCCTGGTTATGCAGCGCATTTACCTCTAATTGTTGTGTTCCTAATACGCGCTCCAACTTACTTCCCGGCTTTATGTGCACTTTCTTCACAGGAAACACACTCGCAGGATTAGGTTCCTCCATGTAAAATGAGTTTATACTTCGGTAAAGCGTTCCCCGGAAGTATACGTTCATTAGTTGGGCTCCGCGGCAAATGCCCATAACCGGAAGTCCTTTTTTTGTGGCCTGGTCCAGCAGCTGAAACTCCAGGTGGTCACGTTCACGGTCCAGGCCAAAAGACAGCTTCCGGCTCATGAGCTTGCGCACAAAAAAGACTGCCGGATACCACACCCACCGGACGAATCGGCCCACGCGTCGGAAAATGTTTTTGTTGGGCTGCCTTAGCGTTTGTTGCAGGTAATCATCTATCACATGTTCCTGCTCATAAGTGCTGGGATCCACATCGGCACCGCCGCCTATAATCAGGGCCTGCAGGCCGTCTGCAGTACGAGGTCTGGAAGGAGTGATACGAACAGGCCATCCACCAGCAAGCAATACCGACAGGGCGGTGAAGAACCAGGCAGCGCCTCCTCCCTTGTCAGGTCCCGTTATACCGATGGTAGGTCTGTTGCGGTCTATCTTATACTTTTGCTTTAGTAGGTTAGCCATTGTTCTGTTCTTTTAATCCATCTGCTCTCGAATCCGACAAGGGTGTCTTCTTTCAAGGCGATGTACTCCTGGCAAAGTTGGTGCACTTTTTCCCGGTTGTAAGCTAGTTCTTCTATGAATACCCAGTTGTTCCATTCCTGGGCCAGTGTCCAGTCGGGCTGCGCAACGGAGCTGTTGGGAAGCCTGTAATGGAAAGTTTTCCGAGCCTTCACCTTGCCTATATCAGAGTAGCTTTCCAGCAAATCGTTTCTTAAGGCAGCAAACAACGGGTACAAGTCTAATGGGCGGTTGCGGTCCGGGTTATATACATGATAATCTTGTATAAGCTCAGATAGATCTGGGTGGTAAGAAGTATTTAATGCCAGCTCCACATACTCGGTAGGGTATGGGTTTATAAACGGGCTCATTTTACGAGCCAGGTCAGTCTTGCCTTTCTGCAGCAACCACGGGTAAAGCAGAAGAAAAGCGCGTAAGTAGGTAAGTATAGTTTCGACGTCGGCAGCAGGTACCTCTACATTAATATGGGTGCCAAATGCATTGGTAATAAATGATTCTGTTCCTTCCGCACGGCGGTCGTAAAGAGCTTTTCTAAGTTTTTCCAATTGGTCCAGTTTAGTGCAAGGCACAGGGGGGCAGGCAATCTCATTGGGAATCACCTTCGATATGATACTACTCAACGTTTCTTCTACCTCATCCTCTAGCGTACCCGAACCTAGTTTAACATCTTCTATATGAATATTGAAAGTTTCGAACACACTTTTGTAGCGCTTCTCCGTGAGTAGCGTTAAGTCGAACTCCACAGTAAAATCGCCGAGCGATGTTCCTTTTACTTTCTGCTTAAACCTGTTCTTTTTCTCTATTTCGCCCCCGTAAAGATCTTGTATAAGCTGTGCTGACTCCTCAACACCCACATTAGTATATTCCAACTCGAATCCCACTGTTCGGGCCTCTCCATTTTCGTTATGCAGGATAGGTGGTTGCTTAAATTGCATAGATTAAAGATTCTAATGTTTAAGTTAAAACGTCAAATACCAGATTCAGTTATGATTTAAGGTTTTAGCCGGAGGAGAAAGCTATGCTAGGCTTTTTAAACTCTTGCTCTGTACGTTCCGCAGAGGTTTGATTTTTGGCTCTACCACTGCCAGAATGAGCATGTAGGATAACCTGCCTTGCTACAAATGGGTAAAGACATGTCTGTAAACCATATATGCTATTTTGATACTCAGAAGAATTTCAGTTTTTATTGTTTTTTTAAGCCTGCTGGGATGTGCCAGCCCTAACCTGAAGGAGAGGGGCTTCGTAACGGAGCAGGCGATGGTGGTGTCGGCACATCCGCTGGCCTCGGAAGTGGGTGCAGAAGTGATGAGGCGAGGTGGGAATGCAGTAGATGCAGCTGTTGCCGTGCAGTTTGCGCTGGCCGTTGTGTATCCGGATGCCGGAAATATTGGAGGTGGTGGATTCCTTGTTTTGCGGCAGCAGGATGGAACAGTGGACGCGCTGGATTACCGTGAAAAAGCTCCTGCCGCAGCACACCGGGACATGTACCTGAATGAGGAAGGGCAGGTAATTGAGGGCCTAAGCCTGAAGGGGCATTTGGCTGCTGGTGTACCAGGCACGGTAGACGGCATGGTGCAGCTGCATGAAAAGTATGGCAGCATGCCTTGGCATGAACTGGTGCAACCGTCTGTTGAGCTTGCCGCAAAAGGATTCCCCCTTACCCAGAAAGAAGCTAAAAAGCTTAACGAGCAGCGTAAGGATTTCATAACGTACAGTACCCAAAGGCCTGAGTTTATACTTAAAGACAACTGGCAGGAGGGAGATATTCTTCGGTTGCCAGACCTGGCGCGTGTCCTGGGGTTGATAAGGGACAATGGACGTGCAGGATTTTACGGAGGCCCAACGGCAGACCTGATAGTGGCAGAGATGGAGCGCGGCGGCGGTATCATCAGCAAGCAAGACTTGGCAGCCTACCGTGCTGCTTGGCGTGACCCAATTACGCAGCAGGTAGGAGAGTATAATGTTGTTTCGATGCCTCCACCATCCAGCGGTGGCATCGCTCTGATACAGTTACTCACTATAGCTGAAGAATATCCTCTGGAGGAGTGGGGATGGAATACGGTAAAATCGGCACACCTGATGGTAGAAGCCGAGAGAAGGGTATATGCCGATCGTGCGCAGCATTTAGGAGACCCTGATTTTTATGATGTTCCTGTGGAAGGGCTGTTGGATACTGCCTATATCAGTAGCAGGATGACAGGTATTTCCTTAGAAAAGGCAACCGACAGCGATACTGTATCGGCAGGAGTTCCGGCACCGCCCGAAAGTCCTAACACCACCCATTATTCTATTGTGGATGCGCAGGGTAACGCTATTTCTGTAACTACTACCCTGAACAGCAGCTTTGGCTCCAAAGTGTTTGTAGGCGGAGCAGGCTTCCTGCTCAACAATGAAATGGATGACTTTAGTGTGAAACCTGGCCACCCTAACAGTTATGGCTTAATAGGAGAGGAAGCTAACGCCATAGCACCTGGCAAACGTATGTTAAGCTCCATGACACCAACTATTCTGGAAAAGGATGGAGAACTGTATATGGTGGTGGGAAGTATGGGCGGTTCAACCATCATCACTACAGTCTACCAGATTATCCTAAACGTTACCAGGCATGGGCACACCATGCAGGGTGCTATAAGTGCAGGGCGTTTCCACCACCAATGGAAGCCTGACTGGATCTTGTCAGAATGGGGGGCACTGGGTGCTGGCACTGGCTTAGGACTATGGTTAAAGGGCCATAAGATAGCTCCAAAAACCGGTGGTATTGGAAGAGCCGCGGGTATTTTGGTGTTACCGGACGGCAAACTGGAGGGTGGCGCTGATCCTAGAGGAGACGATGCAGCAGCAGGTTTTTAGGTAGTGAAGTGATTTTAAATATTCAGCCCCACCAAACCTACATTTGGTGGGGCTGAATATTTAAAAAGTATGACCAGTAGTTTTCAGAGCAGCCTATGCATAAGACTGCTGCAGCCTGAAGAACAGCTTTGAGATCGGGATTAGCATGATACCTGCCAAAGCAAATGCTACAAATGAAACCTTCAGGTTGAAAGCATGTGCCAGAAAGCCAATCATAGGCGGACCAATCAGCATCCCTACAATACCAAAAGTGGCAATAATAGAGATAGCGATACCTGGTGAGTACTTCTGTGAGGCTCCGGCCAAAGTATAAGTCATGGGTATAACAGAGGCAGTACCAAAGCCAACAAGGGAGAAGCCGATCATGGCAGGCCAGAAGCTTGGGAAAATGATGGAAATAGTGATGCCAGAAAAGATCAGTAATGCGCTTAGCATATACGTGGTAGCCATACCTATTCGATCAACTATACGATCCGATACAAACCTGGAGAATGCCATAAAAGACATAAAGGTCAGGTAGCCGGCAGTAAAAACCTCCTCATTTACCACTTGCTGAAAGTAAATGCCACTCCAGTCGAACATACCACCCTCGCAGACTGCAGCAAAAAACACCAGGAGTCCCAGGTACAAGATGTAGGGGTCAGGTTTTCCGAAGGCTAGCTTATTGCCAGAAGTGGAGCGGTCGTTTCGGAGCAGGAAGCGGTAAGAAGCCAACCCTGTAAGCACTGTAATGATAGATACAGTTAGCAGGTGAGGAAGCATGCCCACATTTAGGGAAACAAGCAGCGTGGTAAAGGCTACACCAACAATACCTCCTGTGCTCCACAAGCCGTGAAATGACCCGTTTATCTTCCTGTCATACTGTTTCTGTAAAGTAATGGCCTGTGTATTCACCGCAATGTTAAAGATGCGCATACTCAGGGAGAACAGGAATAAAGTTACCACCAGGGCAAAGACTGAGTTGGCCAAAGCGATAAACAGCAGGCATACAGAGTTTATTAGAAAAGCAACGGACAAGGGTATCCTGGTTTCTAATTTAGACACCAGCCAGCCGGATAAGGGTAAACCAATCAGTGAGCTGACGGGCATGGTCAGCAGAACGCTGCCCAACTCCGCCTCATTCAGGTCAAGAGCATTCTTGATGGTAGGAATACGGGAGGCCCAGCTGGAAAAATTGAAACCGGCCAGGAAGAAGTATACACTAAGTGAAATCCTTTGTTTATTTATTAATTGCATGGTAGTCCTTTACTGGGGCGCAAAGATGCGCATAATATTTCCTCAACAGGTGTTAACTTTTATTTAAGCCTGCTTAGGAGGTAGTAATAAACTCATGATGTCAGATGGGGTAGTGCCAGATCAAGTCCCCCACGGGTAAAGGTCTGGTGGCTCGTTTCGTACTGAAATCTCTTCAATAGGATGGAGGGCATTCGTTTTGTCAATGTACAGGAAGGCATCATAGCGCTTGGGTATGATGGAGGGCACATAATTGCCTAAATGCTCCAGCTCCGGATTATACACTACGCCAATGGCCCTGTGGCCTATCGGCCGCTTCAGGTGCTTTTGATCCTGGAGGTCCTTCGAAAGTATAATCTTGTTGGTTGGGCTAAGTTGATGTAGGATCTGCTCCCAGCTACCTTCTGTGGCAGGTGGCATTTGTATGCTCTTGATAGGAGCACCCCAGCCTCCGGCTGCTATCACAGTGCCGCTGTAAGACCCGAAACCAACTATAAAAACATTTTCCTCTCCATACTCTTTCCGTACCAGTTGGCCCACATTCACTTCACCCTGGCTTGCCATGTCGGTGTAGCGGGCGTCACCTACATGGGTATTGTGCTCCCAAACAATAGCCTTGGAGCCTGGTCCATAAAAGCTTAGCAGGCGCTGCAGGGTCTGCGTCATGTGTTGGTCCCTTATGTTCCAGGAGGCGGTGTTGCTACTCACGGCTGTGCGGTAGTATCGCTCTCCGTTATAGGCAACCAAGGCATTCTGCTCTGCCACAAACTGCTCCTCACTTTTGGCTTCTCCACTGGTTTTGCTCAGTTTCTGTACTTCTCTCCAGAGCCGGTTAGTTTCAGCTCTGCAATTAGCGTCAGCGTTGGCTACAGCCTGCGCGTACTGCATGGCATCGGCACTATAAGGCTGAAAACACTGGTGCACCTCTTGGGCCGCTTTCACCAGCGAAGGGTTCTGCTGTATATAGGGCATCAGCTCTGTCATCGACTCCCAAAGGCAGTATACATCCAGACCAAAGAAACCTATCTTGGAGGTATTGATCACAGTCTGGTTATATTGGTTAAGCCAGGTAACCAAAGAGGCTACCTCGTAATTTCCCCACATCCAGGTAGGCCATCTGTTATACTGTTTTAGTAGGTTTACGGCGGCCGCACTATCCTGAGCTTCTCCCTTGATAAACTGGTTCACCCTGTAAGAATCAGCCCACTCGCCTTCAACTGCAATAAAGTCAAAACCCTTTTCCTGTATGAGCCGCTTGGTGATGGCTGCGCGCCAGGTATAATATTCCGATGTGCCATGAGATGCTTCTCCTAAAAGCACAATACGCGCGTCACCGATCTCTTGCAAAAGCACATCCAGGTCTTGTTCGGTTTGCAGAGGGTAGTTGGGTATAGTAAGGGTTATGGCCTTATCAGCCCTCTGCCTCTGCTGTGCCGGCGCATCTTTGCAGCTTACCATTGGAAGAACCCACAGCCACAACAGACATAAAAATGCGACACTTCTTTCATTCATGTTATTCATACAGCACCATCCGGTAATTTCCCTAAAGTTTACTTTACTGGCGCATGCTTAGTTGCGAGTGCTTCTGCAGGTAATGCCCAACACATCAACTTATTCAGTAACAGTAACTGCCTGATAACCCGCGGAGGAATGGAGGTATAGCAATCAGTTCCATAATTCATACTGCAGCTAGTGCCACGACTTGCACCTCTGCCTGCTCCCACAGTGCAAGGCTCAGGAGCATTACTTTCTGCCTCTACAGCACAGAAACGGCTTTCTTTGCTTTTAAGATAGCACTATATAAGTATAGGTATGTATTGAGTAAGTACAATATTTGAAACCTTGATTGTTTAGACAAGTATTTATTTACACGCGAATAATACCCATTCAGGATGCTTTTGTAAAAGAAGGAATCCAAGAATAGTACGCAACGCTACCTTATGTTCCACATTAACTAGAAAAAAACTTAATATGCTGGCAATGACTTATAGGGGGCCTCAGCGGGTCCGCTTAGACCGAAATAAACCCATGCCCGAGATCCTGCATCCACAGGATGCGATTGTTCGGGTTACCCGCTCTTGTATTTGTGGCTCCGACCTGCACCTGTACAACGGAAATGTGCCTGATACCCGTGTTGGAGAAACCTTTGGCCATGAATTTATAGGTGTAGTAGAAGAGATAGGCTCGGATGTACATAAGCTGAAAGTAGGGGATCAGGTAATTGTGCCCTTCAACATTGCCTGCGGCAAGTGTACGTTCTGTAAGCAGGAGCTATACGGTAACTGCCACGAAGCTAACCCACAGGCCACAGCAGTTGGCGGTATATTTGGCTACTCACACATAGCAGGTGGCTATAATGGCGGACAAGCAGAATATGTACGTGTACCTTATGCCGATGTAGGGCCAACAGTTATACCAGCAGGTATGGATCCGGATGATGCGGTGTTGCTGACAGACGTGGTGCCAACAGGTTACCAGGCAGCTGAAATGGGTGGCATTCAGAAAGGCGATACCGTGGTGGTTTTCGGAGCCGGACCTGTAGGAATAATGGCAGCCAGATGTGCCTGGCTCTTCGGGGCAGGCCGTGTAATTGTTTTCGATAAGGAGGAGTACCGCCTGGAGTTTGTTAGAAATTATGCCCAGTGCGAAGCCTACAACTTTATGTCGATAGAAGACCCGGTGGTGTTCGTGAAAAGAACCACCGACTCACTTGGTGCGGATGTAGTGATTGATGCCGTTGGAGCTGAAGCAGCCGGTAGTGCCTTACAGACCTTTACCGGTAGAAAGACACTGATGCAGGCAGGTTCTGCCACAGCCTTACAGTGGGCTATCAACTCTGCCAAGAAAGGTGGCGTTGTATCTGTAGTAGGCGTATATGGCCCTACGGCTAACCTTGTGCCGATAGGCAATGCCCTGAACAAAGGTTTGACAATCCGAGGAAATCAGGCGTCTGTGAAGCGCTTGCTGCCGAAGATGATTGAGCATGTGCAAAACGGAATCATCAAGCCAAAGTCGCTTATCACGCACCGTGTGCCGCTGGAAGAGGTAGCAGATGCCTACCGTATTTTCTCCGATAAACTGGATAACTGTATCAAGCCGGTTCTTATTCCACCATCAGCCAGAATATAAAAAACATTATTATGGAAAACAGACCTGTAGATTATAATACAATAAACGGGTGGGGAATAGACGCGGATCCTAAAAACGATCCGACCTACCCGATGAGGAAGCGCTCCAACGAAAACCATGAAGGTTACAATTGGGACCGCCCACCTCTGCAACCAGTAAACATTGAAGTACTACACTCGATTGAGCGGCCAAACGTGACAGCTGTTTTTGGGACATCTGCGCCGCCAAGAGGCCTGAGTGGTATGATCCGGCGCTATGCATTTAAGTATGGCGAGGGGAGCTTTGCTCACTGGCTACCGCTGGTGCTCGCAGACCGTGTAGACGTTGTAGAGGGAATCATAGAAGACCTGAAGAGTGGGCATATCCCTAACATCTTTGCCGAAAGAGGTATGAAAGCACAGTGGAAGTATGACCGCATGGGCTTGCTTCAGAGTGTAGCTGTTGCGGCTGTCATAACCACAGCTGCTGTTGCCTGGTTTCGAAGAAAGTAGAGGCTTTTGCCTTAGACATACTCAGGCTTAATATTTTAAAGGAAAGGGTGCTCTTTTTAGGGCACCCTTTCTTCTTGTATGAGCTCTAAAGCCACTCTGATACATTTTTACACACCTGTTGCTGTACCTTAATTACTGTAAAAGAATTGTAAACAAAGCTATTTCGTCTGGTAGAATTTGTATACTTGTACGTGTGCAGTTTATGGTGCCAGTATCCTTCAAAAACGTATAGTTAAGGTGTATTTTATTTAGAGCAAGAACCAGTATGCAACAGCTCCTGAAGCCCATATCAATATATCCGCTGGTTTACTTCCGTATCCTGTTCGGTTTGTTGATGTTTTGTGAAGGCGTGGGAGCCGTGCTGATAGGATGGGTGCAGGACCATTATGTGGCACCTTCCTACCACTTCGGGTACATTGGGCTGGAGTGGATTAAGCCGCTGCCAGGCAGTGGTATGGTGTACCTGTACCTGCTAATGGCAATGCTGGGAGCTATGATTATGGTGGGCTGGCGCTACAAAATATCCTCATTTATCTTCTTTCTGCTTTTTGGCTACAGTTTTTTCAGTGAAAAAACGCACTACCTCAATCATCACTACCTTATTTTTCTGGTAAGCGGGCTGATGGTGCTGTTACCTGCGCACCGGAAGCTTTCTCTGGATGTAAGGCGGCAACCTGATTTAGAAAATGATGTGGCGCCACAGTGGACACTTTGGCTTTTCAGGGTGCAGCTCCTGATCGTATATTTCTACGCCGGCATTGCCAAAATCCAGCCCGACTGGATGGCAGCAAAGTCAGTGAGTATCTGGATGTCGCATAAGACCCACTATTACATCATTGGACCATACTTGAACACGCCTTTTATGATCTGGATGATCAGTTGGGGAGGCGTGGTGTTTGACTTGCTGATTGGCTTTGCTTTGCTGTGGCCCCGCACGCGTATGGCGGCCTTCTGGTTAGCCTTTGCCTTTCATATTTTCAACTCTGCTGTTTTCCATGTAGGAGTGTTCCCATACTTTATGATTGCAGCCAATGTGCTCTTTTTTACCCCGGAGCAGATTGCCCGTTGGTTCTTCCGGAAAGAAATATCGCCTGTAAGCTTGGAAAGCCAGCCTCTGAAGCAACCAACATGGCAGAGGCGCCTGGGCGTGCAGTTCTTTATACTTTACCTGGGATGGCAGTTGCTGTTTCCGCTTCGGCACTTCTTTATTCCCGGAGATGTGAACTGGACCGAGGAAGGCCACCGTTTTTCGTGGCGCATGATGCTGCGCACAAAGAGTGGCAACGTGTACTTTACTGTGCGTGATGCGGCCACCCAACGGTCTGAAATTGTGTGGCCGAAAGTATACCTGGTAAAGGAGCAGCTAAAAGAGCTGCACAAGCACCCTGACATGATCTGGCAGTTTGCCCAGTTTCTGAAGGAGGAGTATAAAAAACAAGGTATGGTTAGCCCTGAGGTATACGCTCACTCTAGCCTTAGCTTAAACGGCTACCCAAGGTACCCAATAGTAGACCCTACTGTAGATTTAGCCGCTTTGCCTTATACTTGGGGTGCTAAAAATTGGGTAACGCCACGACCTGTTGCAGATGGCTGGCCCTGGGTAAAACGGGTGCTCTCGGAGGCGGAGACAAAAGAGTAACGACGTGTATTGGCCAGGAGCCTTTCTGCTGAAATAGTAAACTGCCTGCCTGACCTGTCGTAGATACAACAAGTTAACTGAAAACAAACTTAAGAGTATCATGGCAGAAACAACAACACCTACCTTTCAAAGAACTTTCACGATTGGCGGCGACCTTACTGTAAACAGAATGGGCTACGGTGCCATGCGCATAACTGGCGAAGGCATCTGGGGGCCACCAAAAGACAGAGAGGAAGCAGTTCGTGTCTTGAGGAGAACAGTAGAGCTAGGTATCGATTTTATCGACACTGCAGACAGCTACGGACCAGATGTGTCGGAGGAGCTGATTGCAGAGGCACTTTATCCTTATCCGGAGGGGCTGGTAATTGCTACGAAAGGCGGTTTAACACGCACAGGCCCGAACCAATGGCCAATTAACGCGCACCCAGACCACCTGCGCCGCGCCCTGGAAGGAAGCCTGAAGCGCCTTAGACTCGATAGGATAGACCTCTACCAGTTGCACCGGGTAGACCCGGAGGTGCCTTACGAAAAAACGCTGGAGTTTCTACAGCAGGTACAGGAAGAAGGGCTAGTTAAACATATTGGCCTCTCAGAAGTGGATGTAGACCAGATAAAGAAGGCACAGGAGTATGTAAAGGTAGTTTCAGTCCAGAACAAGTATAGCGTGGATTTCCGCAAGTGGGAGAATGAGCTGGAGTACTGCGAGCAGCAGGACATGGCCTTTATCCCCTGGAACCCTATCAATGCAGGAAACATAGATGAACTGGAGCCACTGAACAAGGTGGCACAGAAGCATAATGCCTCTCCTTACCAGGTAGCCCTAAGCTGGCTACTGCACAAGTCGCCGAACATTCTCCTGATTCCGGGCACATCTAAGGTAAAACACCTGGAAGAAAACTATAAAGCTGCCTCCATATTACTCTCCGGAGAAGACATGGAGGAGCTGGAAAAGCTAAGGAAGGATGAATAGCCTACCTGTAGGCTAGCTTAGAACTGGTGAGCCTAGTCTAAGCCCTGATAGGCATTTGCACCTGGCCGAGTGCATCAATGATCTTTTCGGCTACCTCAGGGCTATACTGGCTGCGGATGTTTTCTTCGTTCACCACAAATCCTGGTGCAGCCGGGTCACCATCTATACTATAAGCAGCTTTATCACCATCGGAGTCGGCGCTTTGGTCTAGGTCCTGGATCAGGGCACCGGCACGGTGGTTCAGTGCTGTCCAGATCAGCCTTTCTACGTTCGGGCCGTTTTCAAACTTCTCCGGAAAGCGCTCTTTTGCCTTCTCTGTGATTGCATTTGGGTCTAGCTCATTCACCTCACAAATCTGGTGAAACACTGTCATGTCTCTTTTATTCTGATCTTCCATTCTCTCTTTTTTGGGTCTACTTACGCATACAAACAGTATAGAGTCGGAGATACGTTAATTATTTAAAGAGCGAATGCCAGGAGCTTTATAAAAACTAAGGGAGAGGGCTGAACAGACTTCTCCCTTTTCACATGCTCTGCTTTACTGTTATTCTTTCACCATAGCTTTGCTATCAACATCTTTAACAAACTTCACTAAGCCGTTAAAGTATGTTTTCTGGTCGTCATACATAGCCATGTGGCTCCCTTCCGGGCAGTGCAGGTAGCGGCCCTGCGGTAGCTGGCTGGCCATCCATTTCATATGCTCCGGGTCCATGGTGTCGTGCTGGCCACCTATGGTAAGGGTTGGCACCTGGATTTTAGGAAGATCGGCGGAACGGTCCCAGTTTCTCAGCGAAGCATTTCCTCTTATACCAAACTCGCTGGGCCCTTGCATTTGCACATACACCGTTTGGTTCATGTGGTTGAACATTCTGTTAACTGGGTCAGGCCATTGCTCTAAAGGCATGCGCAGAGCGTGTTTTGTGTAAAAGTTGGGCAGTAACAGCTCCATATAGCGCGGGTTCGAAAAATCGCTTTTAGCCTCAATCTGCTTTATTTCTGAAAGTACAGCAGGTGGCATCTGCGGTCCTAGTACCTCTTCAGCATACTGGTTATAAGCAGGAACGCTTGACATCATGTTAGAAATAATCAGGCCCTTCAGTTTGTCCTGGTGCTTTAACGCATATTCTGTTGCCAGTATACCTCCCCAGGAGTGGCCGAGCAGGTAAAAGTTGTCTTTATTCAGACCCAATGCCTGTCGTACCTGCTCAACCTCCTCCACAAAACGCTCAATGTTCCAGAGGCTGGTATCGGCAGGTTGGTCGCTGTAGTGGGAGCCAAGCTGGTCGTAGTAGTAATATTCTATTCCCGCTTTCGGAAAGTAACTGTCAAAGCATTCAAAAGCCTCGTGTGTGCCTCCCGGGCCGCCATGCAGTAAGAGCACCTTCATGGTAGGGTTGTTGCCAACGCGCTTGGTCCAGACATTAAACTCACCTTTTGGTGTGTTGATTTTGATCATCCTGGCACCTCCACTCAATTCATCCTCACGGCCAGAATAGTCCAGATAAGAAGTAGTGGTTTGTTCGTTTGATACTGCCGTGGAGTCTGCAGGAGCTGAACAACCTTGTGTTAAAAGTATAGCCAGAAGTGCCGCGGATGCTGTTGATAGTTTCATGGTTTAGTCGGTTAAAGGAAAGGGAGATACTTTAGTAAATATAGACGTTTTACAACAGTATCAAAATGGCAGTTATGTGTCTGTGAAGAAAGCAGGTGTCCAATGTTTACCAGTCCCATTCATCATCGTAGCCGTCCCCCAATTCTCCAAATCCAGGTTCATCGCCCAGCAGGTCGTCTACCAGTGCTTGCTGATCCTCTTCAAAAATCAGCTCACCCCGCAGCAGGAATCTATTCGCATCCAGCAAGACCTCATAAATGGGTGTGTGGATGTGCTTGGGTATCCTGTACAAGCGCGGATCATTTTTGGTAAAAGGGGTAGCAACCTTGGAGCTGTACAGGTAGGGTAGAAGCGTTTTAGAACAACTTATGGCAATGCGGTGGATATCGTGTTCTTCGAAGTATTCCTGCAGTCTGCCGTTGATGTTTTCGAAAAACTCTACTGTTTCGCCTAGGCGCACCCTGGAGCCTGCACGGGACTTTCCTTTGGTTTTAAGATACTTGATCTGGCTCTTGCCTTGCTTTTTCCGGACCATATAGGAGCGGAAGACTTTATGATTAAGGTTAACGCCGTTTTCGAAATAGCCAATGGCACAATTACCTGACTGTATTAGCAGGATCACATAATTTACCTGCTCCTTAGGCTTAGCTGTACCTGGTGCAGGCACTGTTAACGGAAGCCGAAAGGAGATTTGCTCATTCCCGTCTTTATCTAGCAATGTCAGCCGGTGTTTTTCATAATCATATTGCGTAGGCAATGAAGCCTGCTGGATACGATGCAGTAATTCGGCTGACTTATCGGTAGGTAAAAATCGGTTCATGTGTAACAGGTAGTGTTTTTCAGCCTGTAGAGGGCAGGTTGGCAAGTTCGTAAAAGCAACAGAAACTTAGTAGTACGCAAACATGATTTAAGTAGCGTCTCTGTATAGAGAGGTTGTAAGTATAGCTAAGTTGTAAAGTGTTGAGCCTAAGTGACCTTGTCTGGAAAGATATATTGTAAAGTTTAAACCTAAGTACAAATTGGATTCGTACTATTATCTATGAGGTATATCCTCACCTTTACTCTATCTCTAACCAAAACCATTGTTCATCATGAAGACTTTAAAATGCCGAGATGCCGGGTTCGACTGTGATGGTGTAGTACGGGGAAACTCTGATCAGGAAGTATTGGAGCAGGCAGGCAAACACGCAAAAGAGGTACATGGCGTAACTGTCACCCCTGAACTTGCAGCACAGCTAAAACCGCTGATCAAGGAAGACGGAAAGCAGCGATAGTTTGTGTTTCTTTAGCTGCCTGTGAGCTGGAATAGGAGTTGAAGCCAGGTGCATCCTTTTCCAGCTTTGTCTTTTAATGCGGACAGAAGTTTATGTGAAAAACATGTTTCCTTCTTTCAGCACAGCATCGTAGTGCCCTTTGTTGAACCTGTACAAATAAGGAGCTTTATGTGCGCCTCCTTTTCGGCGTATACCTAAGCGATCTAGAATGCCCAAACCCAACATTTTACGCTGAAAGTTGCGTGGATCCAAGGCTCTGCCAAGTATAGTCTCATACAGGCGCTGTAACTCAGGCATGGTAAATTCCTCCGGCAGCAGGTTGTAGCCTATAGGTTGCCAGTTGAGCTGAATTCGTAGCGACTGGCGTGCTACCTGAATGATGTGTTGATGATCGAACAGCAGTGACGGTAAGCTCTGCACATCCCACCAGCGGCATTCATCAGCCAAAGCATCAGGAGCAGGAGTAACCTTTGCATAATCTACCAGCGCATAGTAACCTACAGATACAGCACGATCAAACCATTTCTCCGGGGCTACCAGATGCTTTAACTTTTCTTTTATTTCTTCCTTATCATAACGCTTTACCTGTCCAAACACCTTAAACTGCTGCAGAAATATATGCTCTAAACCTGTACGCTCTTTTAGGGTACGGCAAGCAGCTTCATCCACTCCCTCATCTTTGCGTATAAGTCCACCAGGTAAGCTCCAATCCTGTGTTTGGCGTAAGCGCAGGAGCAACACTTTTAGCTTATCCTCATGAAAAGCCAGTATAACGCAGTCCAACGTAAGCTCAGACAGGAACGGGAATGAAAATGGTATGTCTGTAGGTTGTTGCGCCACTTGATTATAAACTATCGGGTATGGTAAAAGCCTTCATTATGTTATTTTGACATAATAATAAAACTTTCTATCATTATAAAAATATTTCCACGTAAGATCAACCTGAAACGACCGGACTAATTTATGCAACACCTAAAAACGCTCTTTCTTTTTTTGCTACTGAGCATGCAGCTGTTACCAGCCACCTATGCCCAGAAAAAAGCAAAGTCTACTGGTAAGCTGGCAGCTAACCAGGCCAAGACAGTAAACGGTATAGTGGAGGGCAGCCTAGAAAAAAGCGGCATACGCTCTTTTAAAGGAATACCTTTTGCCGCACCTCCCGTAGGTGACCTGCGCTGGCGAGAGCCACAACCGGTGGCAAACTGGAAAGGTGTGCGCAATGCCAAAAACTTTGGGCCACGTGCCATGCAGCTCCCGATTTTTGGCGATATGAACTTCCGGTCCGATGGTGTGAGTGAGGATTGCCTATACCTAAACGTATGGACACCGGCCAAATCGGAGAATGAGAAGCTGCCGGTGCTGGTATACTTCTATGGAGGAGGTTTTGTGGCAGGGGATGGATCTGAGCCACGGTATGACGGAGAAAGTATGGCCAAAAAAGGTATCGTAACGCTTACGGTGAATTACCGCCTGGGTGCGTTTGGTTTCTTTGCGCACCCTGAGCTTACCAAAGAATCGCCGCACAACTCCTCAGGCAACTATGGCTACCTGGATCAGAATGCTGCCCTGCGCTGGGTGAAGGAGAATATTGCCGCCTTTGGCGGAGACCCTTCCAAGGTAACTATAGCAGGGGAGTCGGCAGGCTCTATCTCAGTAAGTGCACAGATGGCAAGCCCATTGTCCAAGAACTTAATTGCAGGAGCCATTGGAGAGAGTGGTGCCTTGGTTAACTCTGCTTTGGATCCTATTCCGCTGGCAGAAGCAGAGCAGAACGGGGTGAAATTTGCCAATAGCCTTGGTGCAAACTCCTTAGATGCGCTTCGTGCCATACCTGCGCAGCAGCTCCTGGAGGCCTCTGCCAAACCGGGAATAGGACGCTTTATGCCGACTATCGATGGTTATCTCTTCCCAAAGGCACCTGTTGCTATTTTTGCTGCGGGTGAGCAGGCAAAAGTGCCGCTGCTGGCTGGCTGGAACTCCGAAGAAATGACCTATATGGCTGTACTGGGAAATGAAAAGCCAACGGTAGAGAACTACAGAAAAGCGCTAAAGCGCCTGTATGGAGACAAAGCCGAGGAGGTTCTGCAAGTTTACCCTGCCTCCACGGAAGAGGAGGTACTACAGGCAGCCGCTGATCTGGCCGGGGACCGTTTTATCGCCTACAGTACCTGGAAATGGATAGACCTGCACAATAAGACAAGCAGCCAGCCTGTTTACCGATACCTTTATTCCCGCCCTCGCCCGCCAATGGTGCCTGAAATGGGTAATGCTTCTCCTGGTCTGGCTGGCGGAGTTGTGAAAGAGGATGACCCGAAGGCCATTAAAATGCCACAGGCCAAAGGGGCGGTGCACTCTGCAGAGATTGAGTATGCCATGGGAAACCTCGCTACAAACAAAGTATATGCCTGGACACCGGATGACTACAAAGTATCGGAAGTGATGCAAAACTACTTTGCCAACTTTATCAAAACCGGTGATCCGAACGGCAAAGGACTTCCGACCTGGCCAGCACTTAATAAAGGGGAGAAGGCACAAGTACTGCACATCGATGTACATACCGAGGCTAAGCCAGTGCAAGACCGTGCCCGTTATGAGACACTTGATAAACTGCACAAGAAGTAGAAAGTAAGTTATTCCAAAATGTAGCCTTGGCTAATTAGCAGAAGTATAAAAGGATCCGCAAAGAGTGAGTTTTCCTCTCTGCAGATCCTTTCTTTTTTTGGTTCGGATAAAGCCTATTTATAAAGTAAAGCAGCTTATTCTTTTCCCTGTCCTGCTGATGCTTCTGCTTCTATTCCCTTGTTGAAGGCTTTGATAAAAGCGTGCCGCAGAATGTTCAGGAAAGTCGCTGTGGCATCGGTATCAGGTTGGTTGATGTTTCCCTCTATAGGCACCTGTGTGGCTATTTGATCCCGTTTCTGGTTTTCTGCAGCCTCAGTAAATAAACCAGCTACAGCCTCCCAGGCAGCCCTGAAAAAGCCGTCTTCTTGCTTATCCTTTTCCCAGTTAAGCACCTTCACATTTTCAAAGAAGGGCTTTACGTATCCATTCAGTTGCCCGTCCATTAGCTTAAGCTCGCTGTACAGGTCCATTCTTCCTCTTTCCACATCAAACTTACCGTAGGCTTTTATAAAATCGTTGATGCTGGTCAGGTCTACACTGGTGAGCTGGGCCGTCATGTCAAAGTCAGGAATCTCCTTAAGCAGGTTTGCTTTCATACTTCCTTCTAAGGCTCCGCCACCTACCGATGTACCGGTAAGCCGCACAGTAGAGGGAAGTTCATTGCCTGCATCTTCAACATTAGCCAGGTTCAGCGCTACCATCTGCATATCGCTTATGTGCAGGTCTATCGAAGGTTTTTTGTTAAAGTCGAGGTAAGCCAATTTGCCGTTATTAACTATAAAGCGGTTAATGGTAATGGGCATCAGGTCTTTTACAACCTCGGTCCAGTGTTCTTTGGTAGGTTCTTCTGTGGGTGCTGCGTTAGGCTTTGCCTCAACCATGTTTAACTGGGGCTGTCTCATGATTACCTCTCCCACAACCTTTCCTTTAAAAAGAGATTTCCACTCAATTGACAGGTCGGATTCAGCTATTTTCAGAAAAGGATACTTAGGGTTGCCTCCTTCTTCTTCCAGTATCAGGCCTTCTATTCTGTAAGCTCCCCGGTACAGGCTCAAATCAACATCTTCTACATGCCCTTTGTAGCCCGGAAGAGCATTCAGCGTCCTGTTTACATAATCTTCTACAATGTAAGGGAGCGCTATCCTAAAAGCTATCAGCAATAGAATAACGGCTGCTGCTGTTGTATATGACTTCTTTAAAACCATAGCTCAAATCAGGTAAAGCAATTAGTATACGGTGCAAAACCATCTTGTTATACTTTCCGGTGCTCAGGCTCCTGTATAATACGCTGCTGGGCTGTTGCTAGTAATGATTTTGGCTGCTTGGGCGCTAATAAAAAAACGAGCCGCTTTCCTGCAAGGAGAACGGCCCGGTTTAACGTTGCAAAAATAAGCAGCCTTACTTTAGCTGTGGTGTGAGCAACTCTTTAAAAAACGGCTCTAGCTCCTGTGCCAGTATGGCATGGTCTTCTACGCTAGGGTGCCCTGTACAGCCTCTTGCCTGGATTGGCTGAAAGAAATGCAAGGCTACAGGCTCATCAGAGGGACTAGCAGCATCTACGTTTGTTTTGATGGCTGTAAGGCAGTTCTCCAGTTTTTGTCTGCTACTGCCATTCAACATGGGACTGCTCAGAAGCGCGATGCGGGCCTGCGGGTACTTTGATTTTACCTGGTGCACAAACTTGATATAGCTGTTTACAAAGCTCGCACTATCGAAAGGCAGCCTCTCTTTTTTACCGTCGCCGTTACTGAAGTCGTTCGTGCCCAGCGCTATACTTACTACCTGTGGCGTAAAGGTGCTGAAGTCCCATTGCTTTGAAGTGTTTGCCTGGAAATCTACCTTACCATACACCTCTGGCATGGTAGGACCGTTGCTGTTCCAGTTACGGTAAGCTCCAATTCCGCTCACACTGCTGAGTACATAGTTCACATCAAGTGCGCGGGCTATCCGGGGGGCATACGCCATGTAAGCATTGTGCTGATCGTGGTATTCTCCAGCACCACAGGCTACTTCCGATGGGTCGGCAGCAGCGCCACAGGTAATACTGTTGCCTATAAATTCTATCATAGGAGCTTCAGGCCTTTGCAGTGCCTGCAGGTTTTCACCTGCTACTTTTTCAATAAGTATAGGCCCTGTATGTGCCTCGGTGGCTTTATAGATCCAGACAGTGTGTTTGCCTTCTGTCGGGGCAGTTATAACAAGTGGGCCAGCTGAGTTACCTGTTATCTTTACTCTTTCCTGGTATTCTCCATCCAGCTCATACTGCAAATAGCCATGCGAATAGCCATCTGGAACGGAAGCAAAAACACGAGCTTCTTTACCTTCGAAGCTAAACCCAAAATGTACTGCCGAACTGATTAGCTCCAGTTGTTGTACATCAGTAAGCTGATAGCGTCCATAAGCCTGCAGGGCAGTTGCAGGAAGTTCAGTAGCTTGCTCAGTACCTTTTTGGGTGGAAGTGCAGCTCAGGCAAAACAGGCCAAAGGCGGCTAACAAGTGCGTGGGTTTTATGATCATATATTTCTGATTCAGGTACTTTTATACTACTACAAGATGCTTCTAAATCCTGAATATAACAATCCCTCTATACTGCTTTTGGCACCTCACACCTTATTGGCATAGGCACTACAGGGGTAGGGCGGAGGAATATTCTAGGCTGTAAGGTATGATGAGTGCCGGTATAGCTTTAGCCGAGCCAATTAGGTTACTTTGCCGTTAAAGTATAAGTAAACAGAAAACATGAGCAAAGCATATAAACCCATAGATCCAGCCTTTCATAGCGAACTAGAGCAATTAGTAGCCAAAAGGGTAGGTGCCAGGCTACAGTTCTTTACTGATATCCACGAATTTATTACCCGGTTCGGTACTCTAAAAGAGTTGGTGACAAGAGGAGAGGAGGAGTACCTGATACTATCGACAGGAGAGGAGATACGCCTCGACAGGATTGTCAGAATTGATGATAAGCCCGCTCCCGGCTATGATGAGGAGTACTTCAAGTGCGATATAGGGAGATAAGCACCTGCTAGGAAGCAGCAGCAGTAGTTAGCCAATGCGAGATTGCAGTGTCAAGCGTAAACTGCAGCCTCAATGGCCAACTAATTATATGCTGCGCATTTTGATTTCTTTCTCTATGGCTGGGCTCAGCACCATGATCAGGTGTTCGGCGAAAGCTGCATTCGTTATCTTCTTTTCATCCATGAGCACGACCAGGCCCATCGGTTCATTATCTTCTGAGAGTAGCATACTGCCCAAGTAGCTCTCAATTTGTAGGTCCTGCAGGTCTTTATCCCCAGGAAAAGCGGGAGCTACATCATAAGGGTAATAGCAGAATTTATGTGTAAGAGTATTCTCGCAAGGACTCCCTTTGATTGAGTAAGTATAGTTTTGCAGCAGCTCCCTGCCGGCCAGGTACACGAGAGTATGCACGTGCTGCCTGTCAGCAGATAACTGCCCTATCATTACATACTTTACACCAACATGTTCAGCAATAAAGTTGGCGAGCTCTACAAGGTAAGTATCGTGCCTTGGTTTTTGGGAGAGAACTAAAGCCGCTTCCAGTATTCTTTCCTCTTCCACACCTGGCTCGTATTGCCAATATTGTATATGCCTGTACTCCATTCTGTCAAAACAGTAAACTTCGAACACCAAAATTACATGTTATAAACCTGGTATTGGTGTTTTTTAAGTATAGCCGGCGTTAATAATGGCCAAGGCTTACATCTGCCTTGCAAGAAGAAGCCTTGTTACCCTTACGCTTGCTCCTTTTCGGCCAATGCTTTATAACGCTTAAGGGCCTCCACATAATAGTAGTCGGCATACGTGAGTGGCACATCAACCTCTGTTCCGGCAGGTTTGTGTCCTACTCCGTGCTTCAGAATGAAGCCACCGTTTGTGCCAGGGGCAGCCATATAGGTTTCAGAAGACAGGCTTCGAAGGATGCTCTCTGCCGCCTGCAGGTACTCTTTCTTTTTTGTTTCCCCTACATAAAGGTTCAGCTCAAGTAAAGCTGATGCGGTGATAGCTGCAGCTGATGCATCACGTAGCGCGTCCGGAATACCAGGTGCATTGAAGTCCCAGTAAGGAACTTTGTCTTGCGGCAGGTTGGGGTGGTGTAATGTGAAATCTGCAATACGCTGTGCCTGCTGCAGGTAATTTTCATCTTTGGTCTCGCGGTAAGCATCTACAAACCCGTATAGCCCCCATGCCTGGCCTCTGGCCCAAGCCGATTCATCAGCTGCTCCCTGGGCAGTTTTCTTCTCCTGTACTTCGCCGGTTGCCGGATTATAGTTTATAACATGGTATGAGCTGTTATCGGGGCGGAAGTGGTGCTGCATGGTGGTGTTGGCATGCGTAACGGCAATGTCGTAATAGGTAGAATCACCGGTTTCCTTCGTTGCCCAAAAGAGCAGGTCGAGGTTCATCATGTTATCGATGATTACGATAAAGTCTTCCGGAGCAGAGTCCCAGGATCGGATAGCACCTACTTTAGGGTTGAAGCGGGTGGCAAGAGATTTGGCACTGTTTAGAAGCACCTGCTTGTAAGCAGGAGAGGGTTTGATGCGGTGTACATTGCCAAAGCTGTCGTACATCATAAAGCCCAAATCGTGGGTGGAGGTGTTGTGCTGCTCTTTTTCCAGCAAGCCCAGCACACGTATGGCCTCATCATACAGCGCCTGGTCTCCTGTTTCCTCATACAGGTAAAGCAGTGTGCCCGGATAAAAGCCGCTGGTCCACCACTCCGAGCCACTGGTTTCCAACTCATCCCTTTCGGCATGGTAGGTTTTGGGCAGCCTGTCTTGTGGCAGGCGCGACATCAGGTATTTATATTGCGCAGCAGCTTCTTTAATACTTGCATCAGCAAAGGACGCTACACTTTCTGAGGCGCTCAGCTCCGTAGCCTGTGTTTGCTCGCTGCTGCTACAGGCAGCGGTACCGAGGCTAATGCCTGCCAGCAGAAGGACTTTCGCAAAAAGAGTTTTGTTTAGCATAAAACCGTCAAATTTCTGTTGGTGTTGATGGACTTCCTTAATGCTGCGTCACTGGCAAGGTCTTATTTTGTGATACTAATCCTCCTTACCAACTTCCCACTTTACTGACAAATGCCAGAGGAGCCTGTACTTTTCAGCAGTTAAAATATAGTGAAAATAGTTTGATCAACCACTGCTTCAAGGTTTTTCCTGGCTCTGAGTGCTGCTTCTAGACGCTTCACAGCTCTGCTAACATAGCGTGTTTGGCCGGAGATGGTATGATAAGTACAGCTGTTTGGAGTATTATATTGGGCAAGATCTTCTTTGCATTTGCGTCATGTAGGGATCAATGGTATAGCTGCTTTACTGTGTTAGTTGTATATAAATAAAATTCAATAAACAGTATAATTGCTTGCAGAGTAGTTAGCGTCAAAATGTCTAATTTATGGTGAAAACTACGTATTAATAACGATAGAACAGGATGGCAAATACGGGTTTTTTACTTCTACATCATTATACCTCTCATATTACAAAACAAAGGCCTGTACATCTTGCGTAAGCATTTCATCCGGAAGCGAAGCCATTTTTATAAAGGAATAGCTCTCCAGGCTGATTATCAAGACAGTAAGTGAACTCCTGAGGCTTGCTTAATGCAGACTCAAAAGTGTACAAGCAGGAGCGGAAGCAGGGCTTAGGCATGGTGTCTTGGTCTATTAAGAATGTACAAAATATTGTATAATAGAAGATTGTACATTTTTAATGATGTTATTATTCCTTTTATCACAAACTCTATCAACACAAAGGCTATGAATACGCTAGTGCGCCAGGGAGAGGCAAGAGGTGTGTTTGGTAACTACCAGATCCCTCCGCAGTTTTTAGATGAAGTGTTCAGTAATGCCGGTAAAGTAAACCCGCAGTACGAATCTATATACCGGCAGTTCATGCAGTTTTCTAAGGAGGACTTCAAAGAACTGAATGAACACGCAAAGAAATCGTTTTTTAATCAGGGCATCACCTTCTCTGTTTATAACGATAAGGCAAAAGGTTTGGAGCGAATCTTCCCTTTTGACCTGTTTCCCCGCATTATTTCGGCAGCTGAGTGGGCAAGGCTGGAGGAGGGCATCATTCAGCGTTGTGTGGCACTAAACCTATTTATCCAGGACATCTACAGCACAAAGCACATCCTCAAAGACAAGGTGGTGCCTGCCGAGCTTATCTTCTCTTCTAAAAACTATATGAAAGAAATGCTGGATATCAAGCCGGTAGCAGGTGTGTACAACCATATCTCCGGGACTGACCTGATTAAGCACAGCGATGGGGAATACTATGTGTTGGAAGATAATATCAGGTGTCCGTCGGGAATCAGCTATGTGCTTACTAACAGAGTCGCTATGAAGCGCTCGCTCTTTCAGATGTTTAAAGAATTTAATGTAAGTACTGTGCAGGAGTACCCGCAGGAGCTACTCGCTACCATGCAATCAGTCGCCCCTGATGGCGTGGTAGCACCTACTTATGTGGTACTGACTCCGGGTATCTTTAACTCTGCTTACTTTGAGCATGCCTACCTGGCGCATAACATGGGTATTCCGCTTGTGGAGGGAAGGGACCTGTTTGTAGACAACAACTTTGTTTACATGAAAACCATTAATGGACCTCAGAAAGTAGATGTGGTTTACCGTCGGGTGGACGATGAGTTTCTGGACCCTATGGCTTTTAATCCTAAATCCGTATTGGGAGTGCCGGGCATTATGGGAGCTTATAGAAAAGGCAACGTAAGCCTGTTAAATGCACCAGGCACCGGTTTCGCCGACGATAAGGCTGTTTATACTTATATGCCGGATATAATCAGGTATTACCTGGACCAGGACCCTATCCTGAATAACGTAAAGACCTATCGCTGCGAAAAGGAGGACGAATACAAGTATGTGATGGAGAACATGGAGAAGCTGGTAATTAAACCGGTGGACGAAAGTGGGGGGTACGGCATCCTGATCGGCGACAGGGCTTCTAAAGAAGAAATAAGTGAGTTCAAAATTCTGATTTCCCAGAACAGGCGCAAGTACATTGCCCAACCCATTATGTCACTATCCATGCATGCTACTTTCATAGAGGGAGAAGATTGTTTTGAGCCTCGTTGTGTAGACCTGCGGACCTTTACGCTTCTCGGCAAAGACAGGAGCTTTGTGCTGAAGGGAGGCTTGTCAAGAGTTGCCCTGAAAAAAGGAAGTCTTATTGTGAACTCTTCGCAGGGAGGAGGCTCGAAGGATACCTGGGTGATGAAAGATTAACTAAAAGTATAAAAAGCACAGATTCGTACAGGGACTTGGTTTAAGTCAATGTTCCTGTTGTCTCAACATGTAAAGCAACATATGTTATCAAGAATTGGAAACAGCTTGTTCTGGCTGGGTCGCTACATTGAAAGGGCTGAGCATATAGCCCGTTATGCAAGGGTACAGTATACTTCTTCTGTAGATGCACCTTTAGGGCAAATCAGGGAATTCGTTTTAGAGTCTATACTGGATATGGCTGGCAACAGGCAAGGCTACTTTAGTGTGCATCAACAGCTGAACGATGATGCTGTGATCGACTATACAGCCTTTTCCGACAACAACCCTTATTCTGTACTGGCTTATATCAACATGATCCGCGAGAACGCACGAGGGGCTCGGGACAGTATTTCCATAGAACTCTGGGAGGCTATCAATTCTTTCTACCACAAGATTAATGCCTATACTACTGCCGGGTTTCAGGGCAAGGAGTTAGAGTATTTTGCAAGAAAGGTTGAAGAGAACAGCTATGTGATTAAGGGGTATATCGAAAACACACTGCTCCGCAATGAAGTATGGATGCTGATCTCGCTGGGCATATACCTGGAGAGGGCTGTGCAGATAATACAGATCCTGCGCACAAAACTAAAGGACCTGGAGAAACTGGATACAACAAAGCTTAGCGGCGGCGCACTGGAGAATTTTCATTGGAACACGATACTGGAAAGTACAGAATCTTCTGATATGTATATGCGCAGCTATAAAACCAGCCCTAACAGGCGAAACGTGATGGACTTTCTTCTGTTTGATGCTACGTTTCCTAAATCTGTTGCTTTCAGCCTGGCGAGTGTTCAGCAATGTATACAGCATATTTCCTTTCAGGAAGACACTAAGAAAGGGTCGATAAGTTTTATGGCCGGTAAGCTGGCTTGCCGCTTTCAGTATGATACGATAGAGGAGGTAGAGAATACGGCTCCCCAGTTTCTGGAAAAAATGTTGGGAAGTATTTATGAGCTTGCCCACCTGCTTAACACCAAGTATTTAAAGTATAGTTAAAACCAGGCTTTTTTGAGTATGAGCGCAGAATACACGGTTAAATACTATACGCATAACACGTATGATGAAAGCGTGCGTGAAGCTTTTTTCTCTTTCCTGATCATCCCCTGCCAGGATGAGACCCAGACTGTCCGTAGCTTGTCTTTTGAAAATTCACTTCAGGCAGAAGTATTTCATCATCATAACCCTTTTGGCTTCGAGGTTACCAGCCTTCGTACGGCGCAGAACTTTACTGAATTCGAGTTTCAAATGACGGCTACTGTCGAAAAAAGCCCTGTTTACCTTCCAACTGGTAGCCGCCTGCTATCGGTGGAGGAGGAGCAGAGCCTGTTGGCAAGGCATGACTTCTACATAGATCACCACCTTTACCTGGCTACCAGCCCATACACTCAGATCAAAGATGAACTCTACGGGAGGTTGTTATTCAGAAAAGAAAACCAACCGGTGTTTGACTACCTGCTGCAGCTAAATACATTTATTTACCAGATGCTGAGGTTTGATCCGGAGCCAACCCACGTGCATACAACTGTAAGCGAAGTGATCGAGCTTGGCAGGGGCGTTTGCCAGGACTACACGCACTTATTCATCGGGGTGGCCCGGCTTAATAAGATCCCTTGTCGCTATATTTCCGGGTACCTGAACCAGGGCCTAAGCCTGTCAGGTACTGCCGTTATGCATGCCTGGGCAGAAGCCTATATTCCTGGCCATGGCTGGCAGGGCTTTGACCCAACAAACAACTTGCTGGCTGACATCAATTATATAAAAGCAGCCCATGGGGCAGACTATAGTGATTGTAGCCCGATAAGAGGAATGCTGAGAACAAACGGCGCTCACAGGACCAGCTATGGCGTAGAGATAATACCGAACCAGATGGCAGAGTCAGCACAGTAGGTATAGTTTGGGCAGGCCTTGAAAAGGAGGCGTAATTTAAACCCTATTAACTATTAGCATGAGAACGTTTCACTGCAGTTGCGGCAATAAGCTATACTTTGAAAACTCAATTTGTTTGTCTTGCCATAGGGAAGTAGGCTGGTGCCCTGTTTGTGAGGGTATACACGCCATGGAGCCCAACGGTGCTGGTGGCTACCAATGTACCAACCCTGAATGCAGGGCCAAGGTAGTAAAGTGTTACAATTACGCTACCTACAATATATGCAACCGCATGGTGGAGGACAGGCAGCACTTATGTGATTACTGTAAACTTACCGAAACCATCCCTGACCTGTCGGTGGATGATAACTTAACGAAATGGTATAAGCTGGAAGTAGCCAAAAGACGCTTGTTATACTTGCTCGACCGCATAGGACTGCCCTATGGTTCTAAAGACGAGCAGTTTGAGTTACCTCTTTCCTTCGACTTTAAGGGTGACGTAGACCCATCCAGCCTAAGCTGGATGGGTATAGGAGAGGGCGAAAAGGTATACACTGGGCACGCCAACGGCAAGATCACCATCAACATCAAAGAAGCCGACTCGGTGGAGCGCGAAAAGCTGCGAGTACAGATGAATGAAACACAGCGGACGCTTATAGGGCATTTTCGCCATGAAATAGGTCATTATTACTGGCAGTTGCTGGTGCAAGGCAAGGACGAGGAGGCTTACAAAAAGATTTTCGGAGATCATGAAAATCCTTCTTATAGCGATGCTTTAGACCAGTATTATAAAAATGGCCCTAAAGAAAATTGGCAAAAAAGCTATATTAGTGCTTATGCTACCATGCACCCTTGGGAGGACTTTGCAGAAACCTGGGGCACGTACCTCGATATGGTTGCTGTGCTTGATACTGCAGACAATGCTGAGCTCCTGCAAACACCCGGAGATGACCTGGAAAATGCGCAGCTGGACGAGATGCTTCAGCGCTATACTGATCTAAGCCTAAAGGTAAACGAGGTAAACCGGGCTTTAGGACTGCCAGACCTGCTCCCGGAAACATTTTCGGAAACAGTGGCAGACAAGTTACGCTACATCCACAGGTTGATTAAAAAGCACCGCGGGCCAGATATGTGAAGCACTCTTTGAACGGATACTCGCGGCCAGCAAGCTTGTGGGTGAAAGAGGGGGAGCAGGTAGCCCTACTAGAACAAACTTTATCTTGTGCTAGTAGGGCTACTTTTCGTATGTACTCAAGAAGTAGGAGCCGGGCTATACTGAGGCAATGTAAACTGACAAGCGCACCCAAAATGAGACGGACATTACTGCTAATGCTTCTTTGCTCCTGCGCCACCCAAAGGCAGGCTGAGAAGTTTTTTGATGAGCATCCGGAGGAACTGGCCGTGTATATCGATAATAACGAAGCCTATACTAAAGCGCATGGCGGTACGTATGCTGCTAAACATTTCCCCTCAAAGCTTCAGGCGCCCACCATACAACCAAAGCAAAGCATTTACCCAGAAAAATCTGTCCCTTTGCCAATGCTAATAAGCAGGCCCGGCTTCAGCTTTACACCTGTTAAAAGAAGATGCCCAGACTGTCGCAGTGCTACCGTCACTAAAACAGTTTACCTGCAGGATACAGCCCTGGTAAACGCACTACGCACAGAGCTGCACCAGGAACGCCAGGAGCATGGAAAAGTAAGGCACCAGCTAAAGCGCACAAAAGTAGAACGTGACTACTGGCGCGAAATGAACCGTAAGAAGTTCTGGACGCTGATAGCCATGGGCATCTTTGCCGTACTGTACATTCTGTTCAGGTTGTTAGCTTCCAGGGTGAGGGAGAGAGAAGAGTAACATTTAATTAAAGTAATGACTAAGCCATTACCGACCATGATTTTGCTGTTTCGCGTGCAAAGTCGTGGAAGCTTCGTGGCGCATGCCCCAATAGTTTAGTTTGACGGTCTATGTCCTGTGCGGTGGCATGCAGGCCTTCTTTCTGAAAGTATTCATACATCAGCCTGAAATCAAATACCATCCAGGAGGGCAGGTACTGCAGCGACTGCTGCTCCCATGCATCCATGTCGTCGCCTACATAGCTTATGGGTATCCCTAACACTTCGCTCCATACTTCAGCCGTACGCTGTCCTGTCATAGGCTCTGGCCCTACCATATTATATACTTCTCCTTCGTGGCTATCCGTAGTTATGGCTATGGCGGCAGCCTCGGCAATGTCCCGCACATCCACCCGCGAAATACCAACACTGCCAATAGGTTGAGGGTAAACCTTGTGCTGCAAGATCACATCTTTATACCAGAAGTCGTTTTGGTAAAAGTTGTTTGGGCGCAGAAAAGTATAAGCCATGCCGGAGGATTTTATGGCTGCCTCTACGGCTAACTTAGAACCAAAGTGGGGGAGGTATATCGCCCTTTCGTACTCATGAACTGACATGTATACAAACCGCTTCACACCAGCCAGGCGGGCACCATTTACAGCAAATAGTCCCTCACTGGTTTCGGTAGTGCTCACAGGGTTCAGCATAAACACGGCATCCACTCCTTTGAAGACAGAACGGACTGTGCTCGGGTTAAGAATGTCTCCAGCTATTACCTCTACCTTTTCCGACATGCCCATAGCCTTATCGGCGTTTCGAGTTAGCACCTTTACTTCTGTACCACGTGCCAGAAGCTCTTTTACGACCTGGGAACCGACCGTTCCGGTGCCGCCAATTACTAATGTTTTCATAGTCTGAAAGTTTGATTTTAAAGTTGAGTGAGAAGTATACAACTGAGGGCAAAAGACTGTGAAGCAATACGTGTAGTTGAGTAAGAGGCGGAGCTATCTAAAATGACTCTCATTTTGTAGTATTATACTATGTTTTAATTATACGTTTAAATGGTCTGTATAGTTTGTATCAAACAGCATCACTACCGCTGTTATACTTCTGTTTGCTGTTGTCTGCTGTTGCAAACAAGTGGTTTTTAACATACTAGGCTTCAGGGGGCTATGCTCTTGGTTTAAGGTTGCTGTTGTAAACATAGAAGGATTCTAGATTAAGTACAGCACCTGCGATTTGAGTAGAGAATGCCCCAATTGCCCAAAGAGAGAATCAAACTACTAGGCTTTAGAGTCGTTAATAAATAAAGAGAACTTTTTTGGACACTTAACTAAAAGCTATGAACAGACGAGATAGAGATCAGTATGACTATGGCCGCTATGAAGGCTACAACAGAAACGATGAGCATTATCACAGCGCAAGAAACCTGACAGATGATTTTGAGCGCCATTACCAGCGGGAAGTTGGCCATAACGACAATGACCGTAACCGCATCCCTCATTCTTATCACGAAGGTGACATGAGCGGATCTTATGAGCGCCTGAGAGACAATGACCCTAACTTCAGAGGAAGCTCAGGTAACCTGGGAAACGACTGGAGCAGAAGCTCCGACCATTCTGGCAGCAACAGATCAGGTCGCGACAGAGATGACTTCAGCACTGGTCGTGATGTATATACTCCTTTCCGTGATGACTACAGGGGAAACCAGGGCAGAAGCTGGCAAGACAGCGCCAGAAACCAGAGCGATCGTGGCAACAGACGCCAAGGCTATATGTTAACTAACTACGACGGTACCTTTGGCCGCTACGATGACCTTGAGCGCGACAACAACAGAAGTGATTCTGGACGGGGAAATTACTCCAACTCAAGAAACAACTTCGGCGGTTCAGACTATTCTGCCCGCAACTATGGTGGCTCAGGCTATATAGGCGGCCAAAGAGGCACAGCTTACGGGAGTAGTTCCTATGGTTCCACTGGTGGCAATTACAGCGGCTACGGACAAAGAGGAGATAGAGATAACAGCTATGGCCGTACTAGCAGAGACGACAACGACTGGCTCGACTCTGACAGAAATAGATATTACTAATCACTAGTTAGTATAAGTGAAGCGGCCGCTGTCCTAGGGCAGTGGCCGCTTTGTTTTTTGGCTGTAGGTAATGTCTAACAGGTAACTCACCCACAACAGCAACCAGTGATGGAAGCAGGAAGTAACGTGAAGAGGAGCATTTTACATAAAATTAAGCTGCGTCACATCATTAAAGAGTAACTTGTATGCTTAATTGCAGCTAGAGATACTGCTTATTGGTCATATCGATCCTTGCCAAAAGGAGGAAACATAGAACTTCATGCCTAAATCAAAAAAGCTCCAGAACGTTACCGTTGCGCAGGTTTTCAAAACCATCATCTGGCCCCGCAGGAGATACCTGTTTATCGGCTTGGTGCTGATCATCATTAGTAGGATAGCTGGCTTGGTGCTGCCGGGGGCAAGCAAATACCTGGTGGATGAGGTAATTCCAAACAATAACAGCACTATGCTTTGGTGGCTGATTGGAGCCGTGGTTACAGCAATTGTAATTCAGTCCGTTACCTCCTTTGCGCTAACGCAGATACTGAGCGTGGAGGCACAGCACCTCATCTCGCAGCTAAGGGCTAAAGTACAGCGGCACATCATACAGTTGCCCATTCGCTTTTTTGACAATACCAAAACCGGTGAGTTGGTGTCGCGCATCATGACGGACGTGGAAGGGGTGCGGAACCTGGTAGGCACTGGCTTTGCCCAGATGGTGGGTGGCGTGTTGACTTCGCTCATCTGCCTTGTTCTGCTTATCGTCATCAGTCCGCTCATGACCCTGTATGTGCTTTTTCCTGTGGCCATTTTCGGCCTGATCTCGCTGAAGGCTTTTGGCAAGATCAGGCCAATTTTCCGGGAGCGCGGCGTGATCAATGCAGAAGTAACAGGCCGCCTTACTGAGACGCTGGGTGGGGTGCGCGTAATCAAAGGCTTTAATGCGGAGGAGCAGGAGATAAAGACCTTTGAGGATGGTGTAACCCGTCTTTTCATGAACGTGAAAAAGAGCCTGATCACTACCAGCATGGTTACTTCAGCGGCTACACTCTTGCTGGGGCTTGCTTCTGCGGGCATCATGGGCATAGGTGGCTACCTGATCATGAACGCAGAGCTGACCTTTGGTGATTTCCTGGCCTTTACCTTATACCTGGGTTTCATGATCGCGCCCATCCTGCAGATGAGTAACATCGGGAGTCAGTTTACCGAAGCCTTCGCTGGCCTTGACCGTACGCAAGAGATTCTGAACACTCCCCTCGAAGATGCTACCGGCAATCGTACACTTCAGCTCGATCACATCCACGGCGACATTGTGTTTGACCATGTATCCTTTGCCTATGAGCCGGGCAAGGACGTGGTGAAGGAGGTGAGCTTTAAAGCGCCTGCTGGAAGTGTTACGGCCTTGGTAGGCACCTCCGGCTCCGGCAAAACCACCATTGCAGGCTTAGCCGCTTCCTTTCTGAACCCCGACAGCGGTACCATTACAGTAGATGGCCACGACCTGCAAACCATCAGCCTGCAGAGCTACCGTAGCCAGCTGGGTGTGGTGCTGCAAGACGACTTCCTGTTCGAGGGCACGATCCGCGAAAATATACTCTTCCCGCGCCCTAATGCTACTGAGGACCAGCTGATGCAAGCCGTGCAGGCGGCCCATGTGCAGGAGTTTACCGACCGCTTCCCGGAGGGGCTAAACACGCGTATCGGAGAGCGAGGCGTGAAGCTATCGGGCGGGCAGCGGCAGCGTATTGCCATTGCCCGTGCCATACTAGCCGACCCGCGCATCCTGATCCTGGACGAGGCTACCTCCAACCTCGACACAGAAAGTGAAAGCCTGATACAGGCCAGCCTCAAAACCCTGATGCAAGGTCGCACCACCTTTGTTATCGCCCACCGCCTCAGCACCATTCGCCAGGCCGACCAGATACTGGTGATTGAGCAGGGACACATTGCCGAGCAAGGCCGTCACGAAGAACTCCTGGAGAAACTGGGAAGATACTACCAGCTGTATACTTACCAGGCCAGAATCTAAGTCTTGAAAACATGTGCTTATCTGCTATACTAACTTACTCCAATACAGAAGAAAAGGCAGGGTTTGAATAGTAGCGGCAGCGGGGAAATTAATCATTCAAGTATAGCGGAGAATATGACTATTACCGCTATACTTGAAAGATTATGTTGACAAATTTATATGAAGAACACACTCTTACTCCTGCTTCTTATTTACAAGCTGTGATAAGGAGGATGCTTCCCCCAGCATTACTTACCCCTCAACTTACAAAAGCCAGAAGATCAATAATACGACTCCTGTTTATATGTTCACAAGCGTTGGTGAGGTAAAGAATCAAGCCCTGGTTAATCCATTTGCGAAAAGAACGAGTGATTGGTATTACCCGGAGAGTAAGGAGGAACCCGTGAGTTGGAATCAGTACCTGACGTTACGTTCGTCTGAAGAGGCAGAAAGTACATTGAACGGTACTACCAGCAGCCTGAATGTGCAGAGGAAGGCGTATTTACTAATAAAGAGGAAAGTAGTGTAACAGTCCCTTACAACCAGGTACACTTAAACGATTTACAGGTAGCATGATCAAAGTATAAGCCTATAGTGGCTGAGAAGAGGGAGTCAGCCCCTGCAACAGGTTATGCTTACACTTACAAAACTAAGAGCAGGTTTTATACAGAACTAAAAAACAAGGAGCTGCATATTCACAGGATGCTTTTTACCCTTAAAAGGCCAAACGCGGCTACAGTAACATCGGCTATATCAAATGTTTTCGATCCTGAAGGCCTGAACTTACTACAGAAAGGGGATACCTTGATTGTGCAGTCATTTATGATTGCCTCTGTAAAGCAGTAAGCCGTTTTAAATTTTTCTACAACCTCTCGGAGCACTGATCTACTACTGCGCCTGTTAAGCTGGTGTAAGCTTGTAGATTCAATTAGGCATGTGAAAATGGCTGGTGCTTGGTGCCAGCCATTTTCACTAACACCAATGTGCTTTTCTAACAGGTTAATTTACTTACCAGCTGCAGCCGAAACAGGAGGTTGTGCAGGCGGCACAACATTTTTGATAGGCTTTGTAGATTTTAAGTAGGCAAATACAGCTCTCAATTCTTCATCTGTCATATGGCTAATCATGTCCCAGGGCATTGGCGGTAACAACATACGTCCAGACTCTATGCCTTTGTGTTTTCCTTGCCGGATAGCAGTGAAGAAATTCTTTTCGGTCCAGTTACCGATTCCGGTGGGGTCGGAGGTTAAGTTGGCGGCATAGGAAATTCCCCAGGGGCCAACCCAGGCAGTTAAGGTCTGGGTTACAGCTAATCCTTTCTGCTCAATTTCTTTACGATCTACATCAGGAGGTGGTAACTTTGCCGGGTGCCCCGACAAAGCGCGTGAAAAGTCCATTACCGGGCCTTTGTCTGTCATCTTTTTAGGCGTGTGGCAATCGTGGCAGCCACCAATGTACACCAGGCGCTCGCCAAGTTGTAGTTGTTGCTTGTTGGCCTGTTGCAACTGCTCCAGGCTTGCTAGCTCTGCCTTTTCCTTTGTGCGGCCTTTAGTGAACTGTGCTAACAGCATTACCCCCAGGAAAACAACCAGGGAAGTAAAAAGTAATCTTTTTTTCATAGTATAAGGTGTTAGGAGTCAGGTTTTAGGCTTGTTAAAAGCCTTACCTAATTTACCTTTATTCCATGTGATTATAAATAGCAGGCTACAATATCTAGTAAAGAGTAAAGTTAATGATGCTAAAGGTATAATTTAGGAGATGAACTACTTTGCTAGAGTTGAGTAAGTGCCTATTAATGATTGTTTTACATTTGAGTAGGCCCTGCAAACATACACTTATAGACTCACGCTTGCAGCAGCGGAAAGAAGCAGCGAAACAGTTTGCTTTGCCAACGGTAAAACATATGTCCCAAGCCTGAGGAACATAGCCTATGAAAGAACTTGAGTTTAAGTTTTACCACTTACCCGATGTTAGCCTGCATGTAGCTACAGCTGGTGAAGCTGCAGGAGAAACAATCGTGATGTTGCACGGCTTCCCGGAGTACTGGTATGGATGGCACAAGCAACTGAGCTTCTTCGCCAGCCATGGCTATCACGTGGTAGCACCTGATCAGCGGGGCTATAACCTGAGCAGTAAGCCTCAGGCGGTAGAAGAGTACACGCTGGAGAAGTTAGCAGGCGATATAATCAGGCTCATCAGCCAGTTGGGGAAAGAGAAGGTAGTGCTGTTAGGGCACGATTGGGGAGGTATTGTCGGTTGGGTAATCGGCATGTACTATCCGCACCTGCTGCAAAAGCTTATTCTGCTCAATATACCACACCCAGCCGTTATGCTCAACCACCTCAAGACAAACCCACGGCAGATGCTCCGGAGCTGGTATGCCGCCCTCTTTCAGGTTCCGGCTGTACCTGAGAAAGCAGCCAGGCTGCTGGACTTTCGACCTCTGGAGAAAGCTATGACAGGTACTGCCAAGCCAGGCACCTTCTCTAAAGAAGATATGGCTGCCTACAAAGAAGCATGGCAGCAGCAAGGCGCTTTAACCAGCATGATTAACTGGTACAGGGCCTTCAAGTACACGGAACTAAGTCTGAATAAAAATGTGGAAGTACCCACGCTGATGATCTGGGGTAAAAAAGACACGGCACCAGGTGCCGAAATGGCAGAGCCAAGTATAGCCAGGTGTCCAAATGGTAAGCTTATCTTTCTCGACGATGCAACACACTGGCTACACCATGAGCAGCCAGACAGGGTTAATGAGGAAATCCTTGCCTTCCTGCGCAATAAATAGTGAGGGGTTAGGAATATATACACGGTAACAGAGCAGGTTTTCTGATAGGATATATTTCAGCCTATCCATAGTGGAGATGAACCGCTTGCTGCTGTTTGCTCCTTTCTAAAAGCAGGACCTATAAAAGCTGTGGGACAGAAGAAGACTGCAAGTATACAGCAGCATCAAAAGCTGATGAAGTTAAAATCTATCCTCTACCCACATTTTACGGGCCACTCCCAGGCCTACCATGCTACCCTGGCCACCTCCCCGCAGCAGGATGGCTACATTTTGCCCCTGCCTGATTTCGCTCAGGCTGATGCTTCTCCCATCCGGGCCCACAATCTGCGTTGTGGGCAGCACCAGCACATAAGCGCGGTTGTAGCGGGAGTCTGGCGAAGGAGAAAAATTCTCAACCTCCAGCATCACCTGGCCTTCGTTGTACCGGCTCGTGGTAATGCTGCCCCTGATGTCTACGCGCTTGGGTGGCAGGTTCCGGTTATTTACTGTCGTCTCAGCAGTGTCCGCTGGTGCAGAACTGGTCTGGCAACCAGTTAGCCAAAGTGCGGTGAAAGAGAATAATGCCACCAGAAGTGTAGGTATAAGTATAGCTCTCATAGTTTTTTGTCTTGTACAACTATATAACGCTAAGTAGCTAAACCTGGGTTTGCCTGGTGGCAACGGTATCGGCAGTAGGCGATTGTATCTGCAAAAGAGCTGGTGCGTTGGGTCTTGGATGGAACTTTTACAGGTGGATAAAAAGAACAGGCACGAACTATATTGCTCGTGCCTGTCTGGTTATTTATCAGTAGGTTATTAACTACTGCTTGCGGGAAAAGCTCCAGGTGTATACGCCGAGTTTAGAGGTTGTTTTTTCCTCATCTGGTGCCTCTTCCGGGAAGCCTGCCCAAGGTCTTTCTTCTACCCAAACCATAGCCGTGTCAGACATAGATGTAACGTTATACTTGGTTGTAAGCTCACCCTGGCTTAGCTCTATGTAAGTAGAGTCGTTTGCATCCGGAAAGCTGTAATTCCAGACATCTTCGTTGGAGCTGCCTGGTAAAGTAACAGTCATGCGCTGCCCGTCGAAATGAAAGTTTGCCTGGCGCGCTACTGAGTCGGCATACATCACAGTGTCTGTATCTGAGTAGTAAATTCTCTTAACAGAAGTATTGGTCCAGTCGCCTCTCATGTCTGCATCAATCTCAGAAACAGCCGGAATAACTGCGTCTGAATCATTGTCGTTGCAGGAGGTGAAGAACAGGGAAAGGCATAAGGGTATTACGAGTAACTTTTTCATTAAAAGTACAATTTAAGTGAGTAAAGGAATTAAGTCTGTAGAGGTGTATCCCTAGGCGTATCGGTGAGTTTTGACTTTGTAGGTCATCTAGTACGTGGTACCTGCTGCAGGGTTTATTAGACATACACTATAAAGCAAGCTAAACTTTAGAAGCAGCTGTTAATCACGGTTATAAAAAATGTGAACAAATAGTGCGATGCCGGTGCTGTTGAGAGGAGCCTGCTGGCATGATCGGCGGAACTATAAGAATCTTGTTGTCGCTAATAATGAAAGGGTGGAGGTGCAGGGAAAAAGTGGTGCGAGTTAAATGAGAGTATCCGAAAAAGGTGCAACTGCTACCATTCACTGGGGCGTTTGATGGGGAACCAGTGCCTTTATCCTAGTTACTATAAACCAAGTTTTGCCGTGGTACATCTCCACAAAAGTTTTCATAATGGATATGCCCAGGCCAACTTGTTTTTCCCTCTTTAATACACTCCAGCGCCATACTACCACATCTTTGGCAGAGGGGCTGTGCCAGCCAATGGAACAGGAGGGAAGCCTAAAGCTATAACCAATTGGGTTTGTGTAGGATCTATATTACTGCTAGTAGGGTAACACTAGATGTAAAATAATAAGTAATATTTAAGATGCCACCCGTATTATTACGTAGAAGTGCGTGTAAATACTTCCGGCTTAGCCTGGGAGCAGCGAATTGTCTTAGTGAGTTTAATTAAAGTAAGTACTGGCCGTGTTGAGGCAGAACAGTGCTGCCAGTTATAATGTAGTATGTCAGGAATCAATCTTCAGGGAGAGACTGAAAAAAGTCTGGTAGCTGCTTTGATGCAGGGGAGGCAGGAAATGTTAGCTAAGCTGTATGATGCCTATGCACCCGTTCTGATGGGTGTTATATCACGCATAGTACAGGATGCTGAGGTAGCCGAAGAAGTGCTGAAAGAAACTTTTGTAGCTATCTGGACCCGGATCGGAGTATACGATGCCTCAAAAGAGAGGCTGCTAACCTGGAGCCTGGCCATTGCCCGCGGTATGGCGCTGGAAGCCATAAAGACCAACAGATACAGTACTGCTGCCAGAACCTCAGCCAGCACCACAAATAATGGTGCAACGCAAAATAAAAACGTAACTTTACAAAAGCAGGAAATCAAAAAAGAGGACCTGTGTAACCTTGCTCCAAAGGAGAAAGCCGTACTGGAGTTGCTTTACCTGAAAGGCCGCACCTGCGCTGAAACAGCAGGTGAGTTGAACATGACAGAAGAGGAAGTAAGAGTGATTTTAAAGAGAGCGTTTACCTATCTAAAAGCAGAAAGACCAGCATGAACCCTATTACAGAATTCATGGAATCCGGGGTTATAGAGCTGTATGTAATGGGTGCTGCCAGCCCGGAAGAAGTAATTGCCGTTGAGGCAATGGCTGAAGCCTACCCTGAGGTAAAGCAGGAAATAGAGCAGACCAGGCTGGCAATGGAGTATTACGCACAGGCACATGCCGTAAAGCCACGGCGTACGGTTAAAACCCTGCTGTTAGCTACCGTAGATTACCTGGAGCGCATGAAGAAAGGTGAACTACCGGAATCGCCGCCTATTTTAACCCCTGAGTCCAAAATCAGCGATTATGAAAAATGGCTGAAGAAGGAGGATGCGGTGTACAACGAAGATGCAGATGGCTTGTATGCCAAAATCATTGGTTACACGCCTAAATATACAACTGCCATTTTGTGGGTAAAAGATCGCTCAGAAGAAGAGGTGCACCACGATGAGTATGAGCGCTTCCTGATACTGGAAGGCACCTGCACCTTTACCACAGGAGGCGAAAAACATGATTTGGCGCCAGGAGACTATTTCGCAATTCCGCTACACACGCCCCATCAGGTAATAGTTACTTCTGATACACCCTGCAAAGCTATCTTACAGCGTTTGAGCATAGATTAAGACATCACCTAAAAGTAAAGGAAGAGCCGTTGCCCACATGCGACGGCTCTTCCTGTTTACAGATGTGATAAAGCCGTAAGCTAACGCCATTGGGAAAATAATAAAGTAGCTACACTAATTGCTACCAAGTTCCTTATAAAGTGGTAGAAATGCAGTACATACTAGTTTTGGCCCCGGTGGTGGGCAAGAAGAAGTATCATTGTGATATTTCAGTGTGTTCTTAATAAAATTATAGCTGATATAAGGTATATTGAATATCGGAACAAGGATAAGGCTGCCTTTATGAAAAGATCGTTACACTATACTTTTGCCCTGTTATGTCTGGTATATACACTGGCAGGATGTGGGAAAGATGGAGAAAGTACAGCGGAGCTGGATACCAAGTTCGACATCACCGTGAAGAATGCAGCCGGCACTCCAGAAGCAAACCGCGAGGTATACTTGTTCCGAAATCCGGCTACTGAAACCAGCGGTCGCACGCCACCTAACGCGCTAAAAAAGATCACCACCTTAGCCGATGGTATAGCACGATTCAACCTGAAAGGAATACCTGATGTTGCCACAACCGGCACTTTATACTTTACGGTGCTCCAGGGCAGTCAGCATAAGGTGCTGGGTTCTATTGGAGTAGCTTATACAAAAGGCGAAACGCTAACCCGGGACCTGGTGATACAGGAAAATAATGTCCCTGCACCTAACCCGAATGCAGCATACAAGTATGGCTTTTTGCCTGCCACAGTTACGCACGAGCTAGCCATGAGTGAGTACAACCGCTGGAAAAACACACAGGTAGTGCCATGTAGCGATGGCCTCCGTGTAATTGCAAACCCGGCCAATGAAACGAAGGTGGAGGCCATCGGCTTTGGCTTGTTGCTGGCAGCCTATGCCCAGGACAAAGAGACCTTTGATGGCATTCTGCGTTTCTACAACAGCAAACGAACCACGCAAGCGGCTAATATGATGGCCTGGTCTGTTACCTGCAGTGGCGTGCTGGACCCCGGTAGTGCTACCGACGGAGATATTGATGTGGCCTTTGCCCTGATCGTGGCCAGCAAGCACTGGGGCAACAGCTACCTCGATGCAGCAAAAGAGATTATCCAGCTTATCCGGGACAAATTAATTATGCAGTGCAGCGTAAGCGGCGAAAGCATGTACGTATTGGCCCCCGGTTACTCCGGCAGGGCTTGGGGCGGTTGCGAAATGACGGACCTGATGTACCATACTCCTGCCTTTTTCAGAGTATTTGCTTCCGTAACTGGCGATAACCGCTGGATTGAGCTGGCGGAAGATACTTATACTTTGCTGCAGAATGCAGCGCACCCCGCCACAGGCCTGGTGCCTGATTGGCAAACAGCAAGCGGCACGCCTGGCCCCGGTGGCAGGGCAGGGCACTTCGGATACGATGCCTGCCGTGCTCCATGGCGACTGACTTTAGACTACCTCTGGAACGGCAACACACAAGCCGAAGCCTGGGCAAAAAAAGTATCGGACTGGGCAAACCAGGTTGGGCCTGCCAATATAGTAGATGGCTACCGGCTAGAGGGCACCCCCATCGGCACGAACGGACTGAACAGCTCCTTTCTTGGTGGTTTTACGGTAGCCTCTATGGGCAGCAGCCAGGCACAGGTAGACAGGTTTGGCACTGAGCTAAGCAAGCTGCGCGATACTTACTGGTTTAACCTGAACACCCGCTGCCTGTACCTTTTCACACTGACAGGTAACTTCTGGAACCCGCTGGAGAAGTAGATAATAGCTGGTATAAAGTAAACTGAAAGCAGTGTCTCAAAAGGCCTTGCGGTGCTTCTAAACCTACAACGCTTGAGCCTGGACTTGGAGCATAAAGAACAGCTACGGGTGAGGGCGTGCCGCTGTATACTAGCCTGGTGGAAAACAATTCCACCCAGCGCCTTGTTTGGAAACCGAAGGCTCTATCATTTTATGCTGTACTAATGTAATGCTAGGGCTAAATTTGAATAATGGGCTGAATCCTAAGGGATAATGTTACCTTTGTTGCTTGTCTTGGTGAGTACCGTGCCAAACCAGGACGCATGTTTAAACTCCAACGATTTGATTAAAAACGAATACATTAATGTAAAGCCTGCTTACGAGAAGCCGGAATCCATTATACCGATAAATGACCAGGAACGCCTGCGGGCATTGTACCGCTACGAGATACTGGACACACCTCCTGAGGAGTTTTTTGAAAAAATGACCCGCATGGCTGCCAAATTGCTCAAAATGCCAAACGCCTTTATCTCACTCGTTGATGTTGATCGGGTCTGGTACAAATCTAATTTTAGTAGCCTGGCAGTGCCCTGTGTAGACCGTGAAGACAGCCTGTGCTCGCTTACCATTATCAATGAGGAAGAGGTGACGGTTTTTGAGAATACGCTCCTGATCCCGTCGCTTTTAAGCAGCCCTTATGTAAGCGCAGAGAACGGCATACGGTTTTATGCCGGCGCTCCTCTTATAACCTACGATGGCTATAACCTGGGCACCATATGCGTAGTGGACGGTGAGCCAAGAACGATCACCAAAGAAGAAAAAGACCTGCTGAAAGATATGGCTGACCTGGTGATGAACCATATCGAAATGCGCGCTATGGCCCGCAAAGCGATCAGGAAGCACGATGAACTCTATACCGGGTTTGTACGCGAAGTGGAGCTGCCATTAAAAGACCAGCAAGCGATTTTACAGGAAGCAGTGCAGGTGCCACGGCCGGTAAACATCCTGAATAAGGCTGTTAGCACAGTGGCTGAAATGCGCGATAAATTAAGCCAACTCCTAAGTTCTTCCTTGCAGGAAGAAGAGGTGCTAATGCCAGAGCGCGAAAAGGTGTCTGTTGCTACTATCTCCCAAAAGGTTGCTGATGAGCTGAAGCCATTGGCAGATGCTAAAAAGCTGGAAGTATTTTATTCGGTGGCTAGCCGCCGCGAAATGTTGGTTGATCCTAAGCTGGTTTATGAAGCACTGTTCCTGCTGGTACACCACCTGATCAAGTATACGCCGCAGGGTAGCTCCATTGCCATTGATATTTTCGAAAGCGAAGGCCAGTTCAGGATAGAGATCAGCAATGAGCGCAGCACCTTAACAAAGGCTGACCTGATCAAGATGTTCTTCCGGTATGCTACACTGGAGGGGAAGGTAACAGCAAATGAAAACTCCAGCGGATTAGAACTGGCAAAGGCTAAAAACATTATCGAGAGCCATGGCGCTACAATTATGGCCAAGGTGGCAGAGCGCGGCAACGGAAGCAAAATTGTGATAGAGTTTCCAACTGCTTAACAATAACCACCTGGTGCAAATCACTGGTAAATAGGGCCAGCGCAAGCTTGTAGTGCTGCTATCTTTCCAAATAGTATAGCTCCAATACAAAAACCTCCCTTTACAAAGGGAGGTTTTTGTATTTTAAAATTCAGGGTCATCGTGATAAGCAGGTACTACAGAATTACCCATATTTACCCTCTCTAAGGAGGGGAACAACTTGCTGTCTAAAATACCTCTATGGGGAGGATGACCGCCTAAGCCTCAGTAGCATTTCCTGCTCCACATGCTTCTTCTCATCCTCATCCAAGAATTTAGCTCCAGCCAGCGGTGTGAGAAAGTATAAATAACCTTCAGCCGAGCGCCGGGATCAACTTGTATTACAAAAAGTTAATATAGTACTTACATTTCAGGTAAATTCGGTGTAGTTTAAGATTGCTTACAGTTTACTCAAACCATACTTCTTAAAGAGCCATCTGAAAACACCATGAAAAGAACCCTTATTAGCTGTTTCCTGTCTCTTTCTTTTTTCTTTTGCCAGGCGCAGAACACCGCTACACTAGACGCTTCCGGAAAAGAGAACCTGCAGATCAACAAACACATTTACGGCCACTTTGCTGAGCACCTGGGCCGGAATATCTACGGGGGCTTTTATGTAGGAGAAGACAACACAAAGATTCCGCATACCAACGGCGTTCGTAACGATGTTGTGGAGGCGCTAAAGGGGCTGCAGATACCGAACCTGCGCTGGCCGGGTGGCTGCTTTGCCGATACCTACCACTGGAAAGACGGCATCGGACCAAAAAGGGAAAGACCTACCATCGTGAATGCCTGGTGGGGAGGCCTAACAGAGAACAATAGCTTCGGGACGCACGATTTTCTGAACATGTGTGAGCTGCTGGAAACAGAACCCTACCTGGCCGGAAATGTGGGCAGCGGCACGGTGCAGGAAATGATGGACTGGGTGCAGTACGTCAACCTTAAAGGGGAGAGCCCCATGTCGAAGCTGCGCCGCCAGAACGGTAGAAATGAGCCCTGGAAGGTAACGTATTGGGGGGGTGGCAACGAGCCCTGGGGTTGTGGTGGCAACATGACAGCCGAGTATTATGCCGATCTGTTTAAGCAGTATTCTACCTATCTAGGCAAAGGCTACCTAGACCAGGGCATCGTCAGGATTGCCTCCGGGCCATCTTCCAGTGATTATGAATGGACAGAAGTACTTATGAAAAAGATACCGCTTCACCTGATGGAGGGGCTGGCGCTGCACCATTATGCTGTTATCGACTGGCAAGCCAAAGGACCCTCTACCACTTTTACAGAGCAGCAGTACTTTACCACCATGCAAAGGGCCCTGCACATGGATGAACTGATCCGGAAGCACGGCGCTATCATGGACAAGTATGACCCTGAGAAAAAAGTAGGCCTGGTGGTAGACGAGTGGGGCGGCTGGTACGATGTAGAGCCAGGTACAAACCCCGGCTTTCTGTATCAGCAGAACACCATGCGCGATGCCATGATTGCTGGGGCCACGCTAAACATCTTCAACAACCACTGCGACCGTGTGCGTATGGCCAACCTTGCCCAGACCATCAACGTACTGCAGGCCGTTATACTTACCGACGAGGAAAAAATGATCCTGACACCTACCTACCATGTCATGGAGATGTACAAGGTGCACCAGGATGCCACTTTCTTACCAATAAAGCTGCAAAGCAACAGCTACGAAGTGGGAGGGGAGAAATTGCCGGCTGTTTCGGCTTCGGCCTCTAAGGCTAAAAACGGCGTAACGCATGTTACCCTAGTAAACGTACATGCCAGCAAAGCGCAGGAGGTAGCCATTAAGGTAGAAGGTGGCCGCTACAAAACGGCTAAAGGAAGAATCCTTTCTTCTAGAAAGCTGCAGGACTTTAACTCATTCGACAACCCGGAGAAGATAAAACCGCAGCCGTTTAAAGGTGCCAAACTAAAAGGCGACAACCTGAACGTGGAGCTTCCGCCATTCTCTGTGGTGGTGCTGGAGTTAACATAACAGAAGTTTAAAAACCAGGTGATAGGCTAATAGGATAGTGCTTGCTAGTGCCTTTCTGTGCTTTTGCGTGCTTAAGGTTCCTGCTGTTTTCGTGCTGAAAGTATAGCTGCCCTGAGAAGGCAGGAGCTTTAAGCTCGCACCAGCGGGTAGGCAACAGAAAGGAATATTCGCTTGAAGTGTGTAGACGGGCTTATCTCATTTTTCTCTTCTTTCGGAGGGCTCATGAGACATATATTTTTCTCTGGCCTGTTGCACCAAAGTTTTGATGAAGGCTATGTCTTCCTGGCTCTTCATATCCTGAGCTGAAGCCTCTTCAATGGAGCTCAGTTCCTTTTCCAGTAGAGGTTTGTGCTTGTCTTCTTTATCGCGCTTGCTCACCTTGGCAATCAGGTCTATGAGCTTTGCCTGAACGGCTACATCTTGTGAAGAATACGCACGGATACTGGAAGTGCAGAGGTAAAAGATTTTCTCGAAAGGCACAGGCGCATAGATGATGGAGGCTGTGCCATCCTTATGTGTCACTACTTTCTGGCCCCTTAACTCCTGAAGCCTGCAAAGCAGGTCCAGCAGGTAGTCGATGGCATGCATAGCTGTGCCGGGGTCATTTATTCCCGGGCTAAGGGCCTTTACAGCAATCTCTGTTAGATGTTTAAAGCTGTAGAAGTAGTTCTCCTTAATAGTTTCCTGGTGCCGGAATATGACGTTCTCTTCCAGTATCTGCTGTGTCTCCTCATTTAGAGGTTTATTTACCTTCAGGAAAGGCTCTCCCTTAAGTAAATAAGTGCCTTGGTGAACGAGCACCCTAAGCTTAAGACCCTTCTTCCTGGAAACCTTCATAAACTCTTTTGAAGTTATAGTATCGAAGTAGCCGGAATCCCAGGCTTTAACAAGATAGAATTCTTCGTCTTCTTTCCAGTCTTCATGGTAGCTCCCACTATCCAGTTCTCTGTCGAGCACATACCTGGTGGTGTGGTATATGGTGCTGAGTATGTTTCCGATCTGAACTTCGTTGGATATTTTATGAATAAAGTAAATGAAAGCGATGAGGCAGGCAAAGCCCAGGTACATGCTGATGGCGACAGAAAGCAAAGGTACTTTAGGACCCGCAGACATCGTCCGCACATTGCTCAGCACCACAATTATAAATCCAATAGTACCTATAATGGTACCTAGTACCACCTGGCTGCCCTTCCTGTTGAGCAGATCCGGCAACAGCCTGGGAGAGAAGCTCGTCGTAACCTGTGTGAGCACGATCATTACCATGGCAAAGGTGAAGGTAACAAGCGAGATGAGACCTGTAAGCAAAGATGAGAGCAGATCGCGGGCTGTATTTGCGTTGTCTATTTTCAGGAAGGGCACCTTGTTTATAAGTGAGCTCCCAACGGAAATCCTATCCAGGTAAGTAGTTACCATGGCAAGGGCAAAGAGGCCCATGGAGATAATGATAGGGTAGAAGGCAATACTTGTTGTAACCTGTATATAAGTCTTTTTTACAGCATATATCAGTTTAGCGAAGTTCATAGGGTGAGTTGCATAATTGGAAGCCATCAAAGACAAGTGAATCCGGTCAGCATAGCTGGCACACGTTTCCAGTTTCCACAACAGAAAACGTAAATACCAGGCTGCGAGTTTGTTTTAGCAGTACCTAGAAAAACTCCGGTTCCTGCTGCCCTGGCTACTTAGCTATAACAGCAGAAGGCTTACTTCTTCAGTAGTTTTACAATCTTCTTGTTTTTGAATATGCTTACAATGCTCTTGGTGGTCATCAGGAGCGCCAGGCTTCCGATGGCCACTATTTTTACCACCGTTTGCGGGTCGCGGATGGTGCGGAACCGGGTATTTCCCTCTTTGATTTCGATATAGCCTACCGGCGTTAATGCCATGCCGCCGCCGCCACCATAACCTGCTCCGTTTTTCTCTGTGCCGGTACCTTCACCGCCACCAAATCCATAAGCAGCTTTTGAAACAGGAATCACCGTAACGCCATCCCGTTCTACCGGCTCACCATATATGGTAGAGCTTTTAGAAGCTGTGCCTAATTTTTCAGCCAGCCGTTCCACAAAGCGGGGTTCAGCAGCGCCAACCGAACTGGTATTTTTGTCCATATGCAGGTGTTTGGTTATAGTATATAAAGGAATACTAGGTACGAATGCCTTCAACTGAAGTTTGGGTGTAGCGGGGTTGGCACCATATGTCAAGGAAGTGTGTGCTGCAACTGAAAGTATAGTTGCTTAAAAAGAAAAGGCAAGAGCTGCCTACTTGCGGCAGCGAGGAAAGTTTAGAAGAGGAACAGGTTGCTGATACTGGTCTGTAACGAGCTAGTATTCCGGACTAGCGAGGTCACAAAATAGGCAGGCAACCCCTGTAACTTCATCTGAGTTATCAAAGGTCCAGACCGATGGGGCCGGATCCTTATTGCTCTCTGGTGCGTGTGCAAGTTATACCGCTTCCTTCTGTATGTATGGTGAGAAAGCCCAACTAAAGTTTTGGCGTGCAATACATTATATTACATTAATTATATACTTATAAAATATGTGTTTATATTTATAAGGTAAAAACTTGCTTTAAAAGATGGTCCGTAAACTATACCTGATTCTGCTTTGCACCTTGGTAATGAGTACCTCCACAGCACTATATGCACAGGGAGCAAAAGATGAACTTGCAGCATATGTCCAACGACTGAAGGAGTCTTCGGCTAAAGGAGGAAGCGAAACCGCTTTCATGTCAGTGGGATCAGATTTTTTGTACGCTCAGGAATATTTTGAAGCAGGTAATTATTCTTCAGCCGAGTACAGCTTCGCTAACATTGTGCGGTCGCACAAAGACCATGCGTTTGCCAACTACCAACTAGCCATTTCACTTATCAAACAGAATAACCCCGAAAAGGCAAAGCTGGCACAGGAGTACCTAGAACATGCTTTTGCACTGAATCCTTCGCTTAAAGCCCGGTTCGCCATAGATGTTCCAGCCCGGAAAGAAGTCGGGGCGTCTGCACCAGCCACGCCTGTTGAAGCCAAAGTGCCAGCTAATAGCACTCCGAAAGAAACAGCACCTGTCACAAAAGACCTGGAAGATTATATAGAGCGACTAAAGCATTCTTATGCCACAGGTGGCCAGGAAACTCAGATATTTTCTGCAGGCCAGGAAGCCATTTTGGGTATACAGTATTATGAAAAAGGTGAGTTCAGAAGTGCCGAAACAAGCTTCGGCCTTTCGTTGGCCAGAGATGCAGAAAGCCCTTATGCCAACTACCTGATGGCTGTGTCGCTGGCTGCTCAGGGTAAAGAGGTTGAGGCAAAACCCTTCCTCCAGAAAGCTACCGCCGCCGATAATACACTTGTGCAGCGCTATGCCGGAGATGTGGCCTCGGGTAAAGCTAAATGGAATGAACTGCAGGCTGCTAAGCAGATAAAGACAACACCAGTAGCAAAAGTAACTTATGGTGGTGCCCTGGTTTACGGGGATTATGTCTGCACCGAAACGTTTTGGAACGGGCCTAATGCAAACCCACTTTATCGGTATGAGGATAGAGGCTACTTTGCGCTGAAAAAGGATGGCACCTATCGATGGCTGGATAATGGAGGTACAGGCAAGTATAGCTATAATTCTAAAACTGGTGCAATCACATGGCTTTCCGGCCCCTTGAAGGATAAAGCTCCTAAAGCTTCTAACTACCAGCCGGGGACAACTGTAGCCCAGGTAACGGTAGATTTTGAGGGCTATAGCTGGGAGTGTGGCTGCAACAAATAGTGCGCCTTACTCCATGTTTTGGTAAGGCAGGTAAAGCCGATCTAAGGCTCTGGATAACAGGAAGGCATACAGCCCTATTACCTCTGGTGCTGACTCAGGCTTATAGCTCGTACCTCCGCTACTGCAAACTGCAAAAGAGGCCTCGCGGTGTCCGAAGTCCCCCTCGAGCGTCTTTTTTGCTACGAAGCATCAGTCTATACAAGCCAGACACTCGCAGGAGCTGCGCACGCAGCGAGGTCGGGGCATCTTCTTTTTTCGGCTCTCCTGGTTATGCTACGTCATAGCTTTACACCACCGCAAAGCTGATAAAGTATAGTCTTACTTGATACGGGATTTATATTTTGCGACACGGTACACGTAAAGCTACTAAAACACATAGCAGCATTATGAATCTGACAGTAGGTTGTAAAGTAGAATGGACAGAGTCGGTGTACACGCCTTATGTAGAAGGAAAGATCTCAAACTTTATCGGGGAGAGAACAATTACCGGAAGGATAACGGCAGAAGGATATGCGAAGAAAACGAACTATCATTTCTTCACGATCCATGTGTATGGGGCGGAAGGCGTAAACGCGTACGAGATAGAAGCGAACAGTAAGATCGTCCGTCGGGGTGTGGTACTTTACCCGAAGTGCAGGCTAATTTCTACCCCGGACAACTACGAGGAACTAGTAAAGGAAAAAGCAGCGCGGAAGGACAACAGCAGCCCCGTATGTTACGCCCAGTCAAAAGAGTTACGGGAAGGTTTCGAAGACTAGCTTTACAACAACGGTTTTCAGTGTCATAAAAAAGCCCCTGTTTTAGCAGGGGCTTTATAGTTTATTTTACCGGTACGGGTACTAACTCACGCTCGAAGTATACCAGGTCCTTCTGCGAAGGATGATCTTTTACAGTACAGTAATAGATGCGTTTCAGGTATTGGCGGATGGTTAATACTAGATCTGGATTCACTTTTGCGAACACATCGGATCCAATGGGAAACTTGTTTTCTGTCATACTATAAGGTACGCATTTAAAAGGAATAACAACGGGTTAAATACACTTATATTCCAAAAGGTGCCATTTGGTAAGATCTGGTGCTATGGTAGTGTGAGCTTTTATCTTGTGCTGTTGCAGGGCACCGCTGGCGCGAGCTTGCAGCTCGTGCCTTTATACTGCAACTTCAATCTCCAGCACACCCTTACCTCCTCTAAAATCTATGGCGCTGCTATACTTCCAATGGTGCGGCTCCGACACAAAGCCAGCTTCAACAGGGTTGTTGTGGATGTAGTTTATTTTCTGATCTATTACGGCTGCGCTCCATAGTTCGATAGGTTGGTTGTGTTGCTGCCAGAATTGCCGGTGCTTTACATTGCTGTTCTTCAGGCCCGCCCGCTCCATCAGCCAGAGCATCCATTCCTTCCGGCTCTCCTGTTTATGTTCGGCTATACTTAGTCCCCTTTTGAAGGGGATAGGGGGATGTTTCTGCTTGGAAGTATAGGTTTTCAGTTCCTTCAGCAGTATGTTCGGGTTATTGTCTTTGGCCCGGAAGATGAGGTGCACGTGGCTGGACATGATGCACCAGGTATAGATTTCCATTCCCTTATTTTTCCGGCAGAAGTCCAGGCTGTCGGTCAGTAGGGCAAAGTACTCCTCCCGTGTGCACACATCTATCTCAAAAATAACCCTGTAAGATTATACTTTAGCTGTTCTATCTCAATACGTTAAATAAAAAATATTATTAAAATATTTTGCGCAACCGAATGTTTGCGCGTATATTAGCAAACGAACGGTTGCATATTTGAGTTGAGAAATGAGAAGAGACGTTTTCCAGGCTATAGCAGACCCTACCCGAAGAGCCATTATCGGCTTAATTGCCTTGCAGGCCATGACTCCGAATGCTATAGCCGAACATTTTGATACCAGCAGGCAAGCTGTTTCAAAGCACTTGCAGATTCTTGTAGAATGCCAGCTTGTAAAACAGGAACAGCAGGGACGGGAGATTTACTATCAGCTTGAGGTTGCTAAGATGAAAGAAATTGACAAATGGTTGGACCAGTTCAGGAAGATCTGGGAAGACCGTTTCAACCAACTCGACACTATATTTTCTAACATAAAACAAAATAAGCCATGAAAAAAGACCTTGAATTCGAGTTCTCCGTGAACAAGGAAAACAACACGATTACAGTTAAAAGGGAGTTTGCAGCAGAGCTCCCGCTTGTGTGGGATGCTTACACAAAAAGCGAGATTCTGGACCAATGGTGGGCGCCAAAACCCTGGAAAGCCCGAACCAAAACGATGGATTTCAGAGAAGGTGGCTACTGGCATTATGCCATGGTTGGCCCTGAAGGCGAAGAGCATTGGGCATTGGCTAACTACAAGACCATTGATCCTAAAAAGCGCTTTACCGCGCTGGATGGCTTTGCAGATGCCGAAGGAGTGGTAAACACGCAACTGCCGCAATCGAAGTGGGAGGTAAGCTTTACACCCGAAGAGGAAGTTACCTTAGTAGAGAACCTGATCATATTCGATGACCTGGCACAACTCGAAGCCACCATCCAGATGGGCTTTAAAGAAGGCCTGACCAGTGCAATGGAAAATCTTGATACATTACTGGTTGCTCAAAAACAGGAGGCCTAAGGGCTGTAAGCTGCAGAAAAGAAATTTATTTAATAGCATACTATAAAAGCGGAGCTGGTGCATAACCTTAAGGCTCCGCTTTTATAGTTTATAGTACTCATTCATCTTCTGCTAGTGTAAGCTTGTAGCTCGTACTATTGCTTTTGCTGAAGGTACAGCTGCGTGGAGAATAAAAGGCACGAGCTACAAGCTCGCGCTCAATGTCATTAAGTTAAGGGTTTTATAGTACGTTCTTTCTGTTTCTCATCAAGACCGGGGTCTTTCGGTGGCGGTACTTATCTTTCTGGCGTGGGTATTTTCTGCCTGGCCTTACTGGCTCTACATGCTGTAGAAAACTTTCCTTGAGTTCTGGCAGTATTTGCTGCGGCGAATCCGAAGTGCGTAAGGCTACTACATTTTTCTTCAGATGCCCTACGGCAGTTGCCGGGTTGAGCCTGTAGGCCAGCTTGCTGTGGCTGTAGCGGTCTTTCGGCTCTTGTTGCAGCTCATCTGCCAGCAAGGCCTGCATGTTCATCAAAAACAAACTTATGTAGAAGGCCTGCGCAGTGGCTGCCTGGCTAAAGCCAGAGAAGCACTCCCCCCTGAGCACACATCGTAAGCGGTCTCTACTCCCCGGCGCAGCGCATAGACCTGCTTTAAGCATTCTACAGGAAACTCCTCTTTACCCGGAGGTGTGGTAAGCAGCAGGGCCACCTGCCCGTTATCCAGCCCAGACTTCACCAGCCGAACCTGTACGGCGGTGTTCCTGCCATAGGCTTTATCTTTGACGGGCATATTCTCCCCCGGCCTGATGGCTACCACTGCATCATCTTCGGCTGATTGGGCAAAGGTCTTTACCTGCTGGCTGAAAGACAACCTCAGGCGCATGAGCACATGCATGTTACACTGTTGGTGCTCACAGACCACCTCAAATGAAGCATAGTTGCGGTCATAGACCAACAAATCACCCGCCCAGCTCAGGTGCTTTAAGGCGGCAGAAGGCTCTCCCTGGGCAAAAGGTTGCAGCACCCCGTCTATGACCATACCGTTAGGCAGATCATGCATCACCGTGATGTAACAGGTGGTTGCTGTGGGTGCCGTAGGCTGCTGCCAACCCCGAGCTAAAGGGCAGGTCCAGCGTGGAGCCGTCTGCGGCCAGGATGCGCATACACTTTAACAGCCCTGCCCTTTCATCATTATCTGTGTAAAACGCCAGGTTGAAGGTGTGGAGTAAGGTCGGTGAAGGCTTCTGCCTGGCCTGCGTGCAAGCACCCAGGCTTAAGCTCACCTTCGGTTGGGCAGGCTCCTTGAAGAACTCTCCTATCTCCAGAGCCAGGCTTTTGTAGAGCCATCAAAACCGCCAATAGCTTAAAAGGTAGTACACGCTTCCTGGTGAAGTCTTGCGACCTGCTTTTATACTTGGCTCCACCGCATTTACCATTAAAACCCCCTTACGCGACAAATAATCTGCTCTTTCTCATGAAAGAAAAAGCAATGCACATAAGATTAAATTCCTTAACTGAATGACATTGGGCTCGCGCCAGCAAGGGCAAAACTAAACTATTGATTAATCAATTTCAGAGAGTGCTTCTTCCATTTCTTCGACCGTAGGTTCTAAGATGTTTCTAACATGACAGTTTGTTTTCAACTGCTCTGTAATGGCTTTCTTCCTTTCAGAAATGAAATTAAAATAATTATTGTTAAGGAGATGATCCACCGCAGCTTCGTTTATACAATGGTTTGACAAAATGCTTATCAACTTATTCTTTCCAGCTTGCCCCCCTCCATAATCTTTTATGATATCTTGGACATAATCTGACGGCATCCTATCTCTAATAATATTCCTGTTTGTAGATGACAGCAGCCCGGTTTGGTTAAAGACGGAGTCAATTTGATAATTGGTTTTTAGAAATTTATCTGCGGAGCTGTTATCTTTTATACCTGTTTCTTTTTTACTACATTCCTCATTGCTGCCTTTGGGGAAATGTGGTGTAGGTCACATTCCAAATTTGAATTCACGCCTACTAACCTTCCAGACATACTCTCTCTGAAATTCTAGTAATTGGAACTCTCCAGAATAAATTGAATCAATAACATCTATTAAATTTACATTTCTAGATTCTGTTGTTTTCATTATATGATATTTTATTTATTGAATAAGACAAGCAAATAAATAAAGTAACCAAATTTAACGTTAATGAATTATAACTTAATCTGCGTATATAGATTAATTTAGTCTTTTAAACAGTAATAACTACACCTTTCTTTGCCCTTCAACCCATTTACCATAGACTTACCCGTTCGGGAAATTATACCTGCTGTTAGGGAGCACCTGGCGGCGCAGAACACGCTGATCGTAAACGCCCCTCCCGGAGCCGGTAAAAGCACTTTGCTGCCGCTGGCTTTGCTGGGCGAGGCCTGGCTGCAGGATCAGAAGCTCATCATGCTGGAGCCCCGGCGCCTGGCGGCCAAAACTATTGCCGAGCGCCTGGCGCAGCTGCTGGGTGAGGAGGTAGGCCAAACCGTCGGTTACCGTATTCGTTTCGAGAATCGCACCTCCGCTGCTACCCGCATCGAGGTCGTAACCGAAGGCATCCTTACCCGCATGATCCACAGCGACCGCTCGCTGACAGGTATAGGCATCGTGATCTTCGACGAGTTTCATGAGCGCAGCATCCATGCCGATGTAGCCATGGCCCTGAGCCGGGAGGCGCAGCAAGCACTTCGCCCGGACCTGCGCATTATGGTCATGTCGGCCACCCTGGATATGCCCCAGCTCACGAGCCTGCTCAAGGCCCCTGTGGCGCAAAGCATGGGGCGGCAATACCCCGTCGAGACCTTTTACACCGGCGATGCCGACGACCGCATGCTGCCCGAAATGACGGCCAAAGTAGTGGTGCAGGCAGCAAAGGAGCGGGAAGGGGATATCCTCGTGTTCCTGCCCGGCGAAAACGACATCCGGAAAGTAGAAGAACTGCTTCGCAGGCAGCTGCGCGATTTTAAGATTCACCCGCTGTTCGGTATGCTGCCCTTCGGCAAGCAGTACGCCGCCATTATGCCTAACCGTGAAGGCAGGCGCAAAGTGGTGCTGGCAACAAGTATAGCCGAGACCAGCTTGACCATAGAAGGCATTTCGGTGGTGGTGGATACGGGCTTCGGCAAAACTTCCCGCTTCGATCCGAAATCGGGTTTGTCGCGCCTCGAAACGGTGCGTATTTCCAAAGACGCCGCCGACCAGCGTGCCGGTCGCGCCGGTCGGCTGGGTCCCGGCACTGCCTACCGCATGTGGAGCAAAACCACCCAGGAGCGCATGACACCGCACCGCACCCCCGAGATCATGGAAGCTGACCTGTCCTCGCTGGTGCTCGACATGGCGCAGTGGGGTATTACGGATATCCGCGGCCTGACCTGGCTGAACCCGCCACCGCGTGCTGCCCTGCAGTCGGCCACCGACATGCTGCACCAGTTGCAGGCGCTGGAGCATGGTCGCATTACGGAGCACGGCAAAAAAATGCACGCGCTTCCGTGCCACCCGCGCATAGCGCACATGCTGCTCAAAGCCGAAGAAACCGACCAGGTGGCCTTAGCAAGTGATATTGCCGCCATCCTGGAAGAGCGCGACCCGCTGGACCGCAACGCCGGCATCGACATTAATTTAAGAATAGAAGCCCTCCGCAGGTATAGAAAAGAGCAGGGGCAGGGCAAGCGTTTCGGCAAGATCGAGAAGGTAGCTCGCTCGTACCGCCAGCTGTTTAATGTGGAAACCGAGAACGGTGAGTTCGACGATTACGAAACCGGTGTGCTGCTCACGCATTGCTACCCGGAGCGCATCGCCTACGCCCGCCCCGGCATTAACGCGCAGTTCCAACTGGCCAGCGGCCAGTATACGGCTGCCGGTCACCGCGACGACCTGGCGCACGAGCCCTGGCTGGCCATCGCGCACCTGCACGCCGGCACCGGCGACAACCCGGGCCGCATTTTCCTGGCCTCGCCGCTCAACCCGCGTGACCTGGCTCCGCTTGTAAAACAGCAGGAAAGCTACCACTGGGACCTGAACGACGGCGAGTTAACGGCTTCTATGGATACCCGCATCGGCAGCATCGTGCTGCAAAGCAAACCGCTGCCACCACCCGACGAGAAGCACCGCTTACCTGCCATCTCCGAAGCCATCAAACTGGAAGGCGAGCACCTGCTGGACTTTAATGAGGAGCTAACCCAGTGGCAAAACCGTGTGCTGAGCCTGCGCAAATGGCGACCAGCAGAAGGCTGGCCCGACGTAAGCACCGCTACCCTGCTCCTGACCAACTGGGACTGGCTGCGCCCACACCTCTTCGACATAGAACACCCCGACGAGCTGATGGAGCTGGAGTTGCTGCCTATACTGGAAAAGTTTTTAAATGATGAGCAGCGGGCAAGGCTGGAGGTATTGGCCCCTGCAAGTATAAACTTGCCAGATGGTTCTTCGATAGAGTTGGAGTATAAGGCGCAGGGCGAGCAACCGAAGCTGGAAATACGCCTGCAGGACATCCTGGCCTGGGAAGAAAGCCCTACCGTAGACGACGGCGAATTGAAAGTAGAACTGCACCTGCTCACCCCGGAGCTAAAGCCAATCACGACGGTAGCTGACCTGGCGACGTTCTGGAAAGGCAATTACCGCGTTATAAAGCGGCAGCTGGAGGCGGTGTTTCCGGAAGTGAAGTGGGGGAGGTAGGGGAGTTGATGAGTTTCGCAGACGATTAACCTGCCCCTCCCAGGCTAATCTTGTAGGGAAAAGTTTGGGTCTTGTCCTGATATAGGTTGACAGTTTTTCAAACAAACTATACCTATGGAAGACCACATTCGAGAACTACTCAGCCGCTATCAGTATAGCGAGGAAGTCAAGGAGGCCGCTGCCTTTCGCGTGCTTTTTGGAGGAGAAGATGCTAAGGATATTATGCAGGAACTTGGCGTACACAACGTCAAAACAATTCATCACTGGGTTACGGACTACCAGCGTAAGATTGAGCAAGGACTTATATCTTTACCTCCCATGACTGAGAAGCAAAAGCAAAATTTGGAAGCCCTAAAGCAGCGAAACAAACAGCTGGAGAAATCCCTGGAGGAGGCTAATCTCATGATCCTGGCCCTGCACACGATGATTGAAGTGGCGGAAAAGGACCTGAAAATCTCGATCCGAAAAAAGTCTGGTACCAAACGGTCCTGACCCTGCAGCATAAGGGAAAAGCAAAGGTAAGTGTCGGTAACCTTTGCCGGTTGTTTGGTAAAAGCCGCCAAGCGTTTCATCAGCGAAGGGTGTTCCTGGATCAACGTGCAGCCCAGGCTATGCTGGCATTGGATCTGGTGACTGCCATCAGAAGGGAGATCCCCGGGCTGGGGACCAAGAAGCTGTATCTTCTGCTGCGGGAGCCGATGCAGAAAAGCGGTATTACTATGGGCAGGGACAAGCTGCATGAGTTGCTCCGGGAACACCGTCTGCTCATCCGGTCTAAAAGATCTGTGCCCAAAACCACTCATTCTAACCATCTTCTAAGAAAGTATCCTAACCTGATCAAGCAGCTCCCTGTCCTGGAGACAGAGCAGGTCTGGGTGTGCGACATGACTTACATCTAAGTGGGGTTCGACTTTAACTACCTGTCTCTGATTACCGATGCCTACTCCAAGAAGATCGTGGACTACTGCCTGCATCAGTTCCTGAGCACGGAGGGCTGCCTGAGAGCCTTGGAAATGGCGCTTGCCACGCGCAGTAAACAAAGCAGCAAGCTGATTCACCACTCTGACCGTGGCGTGCAGTACTGCAGCTTTGAGTATGTAAAGAAGCTAAGGGCAGCAGACATCGCTATTAGCATGACAGACAGTGGAGAGGCGTACGAGAATCAGATTGCCGAAAGGGTGAATGGGATACTGAAGCATGAGTTCAAGCTCAACCAGGTGTTCAAAACACATATGGAAGCTCTATTGGCTGTAGAAAAGGGTATCCGCAATTACAATACGCTTCGCCCTCACATGAGCTGTAGTTACTTAACCCCCTCACAGGCTCATCAGGTGGAAGAGCCTTTAGTGAAGCAGTGGAAGAGAAAGTCATCAGTGAGTGAAGCTGATAGCGTATGAGCAAAAAAAGCTGTGGATTTATGGATAACTCCTGCAGAGTTACCCACAAGTCCACAGCTGCGATAATAGTGGTTACTGGTGAAAAAAGCGTCAAGTTAATTTAGTGCTCAACTAGACATTAAAAGAGGGAGTACATACATTTGACAAGCTATAGCCGTATTAATTTTATAAATTTATCATCAATTCAAAATCGTCAACTTTTTCCAGGACGGGACCACCTATAAACTTATTTTAGGACGAGACAGCTACTTTCGGTGCTTACCCTCAGCGGGGGTTGTGTTATGAAAGTTTTCTTTCCAGGTTTTGTTCAGATTATAGCCTAATGTGTAGCTTGGTTTAATCTCATAATTACCTTAAAATCAGGCAATACAAGCTTGCTGGCCACCTCCTTAAACCAACCGCTAACTGGAGCAAAAGTCTTCATATTTAGCTTTAACAGCTAGATGATATCAGACTAAACGCTTACCACCAATTCTTCACCCTCAAAACTACTCCCTCTCCTTAGAAAACTTTTACGGTTGCCTCCATTCCTTCATTTCTATTATCAAAAACACAAGAATTCTCTTTTGTATCCTACTTTTATAGCTTTAATTCGTAGAAAATGTAAATATATTGTAAAAAATATTAAAATATAGATGTAGTGATAGTAGCAAGGAGGTAATACGCTTTACCGGTCTTGAGTAAACAGACGGTGTATGTTCAGGGAGTTAGCGAAGCATCTTAATATAAAAAGTGGTGAGGTAAGGCTGGTCAGGTCTCTGTTCCTGGTGCAGTTCTTATTGGGGGCGGCTATTGCTTTCTTTTCTACGGCTAGCCTGGCGCTTTTCCTTTCCTCTTTCGAGGTAACGGTGCTGCCTAAAGTATACCTGATGGCCGGAGCTTGCCTGTTGCTCTTCAACTATGTGTACACGCACGTAGAGCACCGCTTTACACCAGCCAAGTTATTACAGCTGGCATCTGTTTTCTCAGCTTTTTCTATATTTCTGTGCTGGCTGGCTTATACTTTCTTCTACTTTGAGTGGCTGACCATAGCCCTAATTATCTGGAACCTGGTTATCTACCTATTAATAGGAGAGGCTTTCTGGGGTATGGTGGCCATGCAGTTTAACGTCAGGGAGAGCAAGCGACTGTTCTCGATAGTAGGGGCAGGGGACATTCCGGCTAAAATGCTGGGCTACCTGTCTGTTTCGGTGCTGGTGCCTTTTATTAGTGTCATCAACCTGCTTTGGATGTCTATTGCCAGCTTTACACTTGCCTTTGTGTTGCTGGGCAAGTTTAAATTAGAACAGGTGGCAGCTATGGAGGATGCCGGTGTTCACCATACTTCCACTGCGCATCACCAACCGGAAAAATCAATCATAGGGCAGATCTTTCATAACAGCCTTATACTTAGTATTGCTATCTGGTTCCTGATTGCCTACATGATCTTGCTGCTGGTAGATTATACCTTTATTTCTGAGATAAAGCTGGAGAGCACCATCAGTCACGAACTGGCTACTTTCATAGCTGTTTTCTTTGCCTTCGGGCGCTTTCTGGCTATCCTGTTCAAGTTGATCTTCAGCAGTAAGGTAATTGCCAGGCTGGGGCTTACGAACTCCTTGCTCATTGCTCCGGCCCTGCTGTTCCTGATCAACATTATTAACCTGGTGGCAGGGGAGGAGCTGATTACCCACCTATATATATTTGGGGTGATGGCGCTGATAGCAGAAGTGCTCCGCTCAACGCTGCAAGAGCCGGTAAGTCTGGTGCTTTTTCAACCCCTGGACCCGCACAGCCGACTGAAGGGCCATGTTATAGCCAAAGGTTTTACACTGCCATTTGCCCTCCTGACTACTGGTACGCTGCTGTCGTTTTACCTGCAGCACTATGGCGAGCTGTCTGTTACCTTCGTTTCTCAGCTGCTGCTTGTGCTGCTTATTGTTTGGGCAGGTAGTGTTATCCTGATCAAAAGAGCTTACCTGCATACTTTGGTGGAGGCCCTGCGCAAAGGGCTTTTTACCGGTTCCGAATTGTTCCTGAACAGCCAGGATGTGAGAGCGCTGCTGGTGCAGAAAACCGACAGCAACAGGCCACAGGAGGTTATTCATGCGCTGGACCTGCTCGAGCAGTCAGGTTATATGGGCATGCAGGAGCAGTTGCTAAGGCAGCTGCAAAGTAAGTTTTTCGAGGTGAAGGAGTACGTGCTTTCCCGCATTATTGCCAACAACATATCGGCTGCGCTATCGCTCATAGAAGAACAACTCGCCAGGAAACCGGAAGCTGAACTGGAGCCGCTGCTTATCCGGGCGAAGTACTCTCTAAGCCTTAACGGCACAAAGGTGAGGCAGGAAGAACTGCAGCAACTGAAGCCGGAAAACAAAAAAGCTGCCCTGCTTGGCCTGCTTTGCCGACCTGGTGCCACCGCGCCTGCCGCTAAGCAGGAGCTATCAAATATGGCAACCGGCGAAACAGCAGAAAAGCTGCTTGCCCTGGAAGTTATCGCAGAGCTGGATGGCAGCAAGTACGCACACTTAGTAGAAGCACTGCTGCAGGATTCGGCGCCTGTTGTATACAACAAGGCTATAGAGGTGGCCGGTAAGCAGAGGCGCTACCACTTGTTTAAGTTAGCAGTAGCAGTGGCAGAACGCCACCAGGCTTACAAGGCCTTGCATAAGGCACTGACTTACTATGGAGATGCTGCCTATGAGGTTGTTCGAACTTTAACAGCACCGGTTTCAGCGCCTCTGCTCGACGTACTGCTGAAAACTGCCGGCCGTACAAAAGGAGAAGCTTCTACGCTTTTCCTGGAAGGAGCTCTAAAGCATTATCCAGCTAAGGCAGACCTGGTTGTGGAGGCGCTTTGGGAGAAAAAAGCGGAGGTGTCTGTGGAGACAAAAAAGGGACTGGAGCAGTGGCTGGATGACAAGCTGAGTCAGGGTCAGCTAAAGAAGCAGTACTACCTGCAACTGATGCCCGATAATGAAGCTACACTACTGCAGGAGGCAATCTGCTCAGAAATACACCAGGATATACAAAGTATACTTAAAGGCCTTGCGCTGGTTTATGACCAGCAGCGTATAGATAGGGTTATAGAGCTCTACAAAATGGGCTCCATGCACAAACTTTCTAATGCTGTGGAGATGCTGGAACTGCTTGTGTCTAAGAAGTACTTCACCAGCCTGGATGACCTGATTGAGTTCAGAGAGGACGTGAAAAATAACCAGCTACGGGTAACCAGCGGCAGGGACGTAAATACTGCTGCCGTTGTGGATGAGATATTAACCGGAAACAGGGCAACCTGCAATTCCTGGACCAGGGCTGTGGCCTGCTACCTGATTCCGCGGCTCCAGGATAAGGAGTTTCTACTTCCTGCGCTGGCCCGTGTTCCGGATAATGGAGACCCGCTTTTCCGGGAAACCAGAACGTATGTTGTATCCATGTTAAGCTAAGAAATACCTATGCTGCTGATAGAAAAGGTGCTGATGTTGCGGTGTTCGGAGTCTTTCAGAAACATACCTGAGCAGGAGCTGATTGGGCTGGCCGGGGTGCTGGAGGAAGTATACCTAACGCCCGGGGAGTGTGTATTCTCAAAAGGGGAGATCGGTAAATGCATGTATTTCATTTTTAAAGGCAGGGTACGCATACATGACGGCGACCTGACACTGGCCTTGCTGGAAGAGAACGACATCGTAGGAGAACTCTCGGTGCTGGATGCCGAGCGGAGATCGGCTAGTGCCACGACCACAGAGGAAACCATACTGCTTAAGCTGGAGCAGGAGCCTTTTTATGAGATCATGATGAACAATACGGAGGTGCTGAAAGGAATACTGAAAACGTTGTGCCGCAGGCTCCGCATTATGGATAGTAAAAGTGCCAGCCTGCAGCATCCGGCCTCAGCTAATGAGCCAAGCCTTTTATAGGCCTTAAACTGATAGCATAAACACTGTATAACTAGCACAGACATAGACAACATGCAACCCGAAAAGCCTATGAAAGTTTTGATAGTTGACGACGAGGCAGACGTTCAGCCTCTGTTCGAACAGCGTTTCCGCAAGGAGGTGCGTACCGGAGAAATAGACCTGGCTTTTGCCTTCAACGGCGAAGAAGCATATGACTATGTTGAGAAACATCCGTTTGAGGTGGTGCTTATACTTTCAGACATCAATATGCCGGGCATGAGTGGCTTGGAGCTATTGCGCCTGCTACGGCAGAAGTATGCTGTGGCTCCGCCTATGATCATCATGATCACTGCCTATGGTGATAAGGAAAGCTATCAGCAGGCCATGCAGTTCGGTGCCGATGATTTCCTGACCAAACCCTTAGACTTTAACCTACTCAAAGGTAAACTCAAAACGCTGACTTTTGATGGCAAAGATATTGGTAGTTGATGACGAAGCAGACATGGAGCTTCTGATAAAGCAGAAATTCAGGCGCAAAATACGGGATAATACATATGAATTTGTTTTTGCACAAAATGGAGTAGAGGCTTTACAAAAATTACAGGAGCACCCTGATCTGGACCTGGTTCTAACAGACATTAACATGCCAGAGATGGATGGCCTAACCTTGCTTACCAAAATCCCTGAGGTCAGCCCGATCATTAAGGCTGTTATTGTATCGGCCTATGGCGATATGGAAAACATTCGGACTGCCATGAACCGTGGAGCCTATGACTTTATATGCAAGCCGGTAGATTTTGAGGATTTGGAGGTGACCATGAACAAGACCTTGCAGCATGTAAACCAAATGCGTACCACACTGCAGGCTATCAAAGAAAACAACATCCTGAAAATGTATGTGGATGAGTCGGTGCTAAGCTTCATGACGCATACCGAATTTGAAACAAGCCTGCTTCTGAACGAGTCTGTTGAAGCCACGGTGATGTTTATTGATATCTGTGGTTTTACAGCCATATCAGAACATGTGTCGGCCAATGAGGTTGTTAACCTGCTCAACAAGCTGTTTGACCTGATGGTGAACGAAATAACAGATCAGGACGGACACGTAGATAAGTTTCTAGGCGATGCCGTGATGGCTGTTTTCCAGGGACAGTACCACCTGGACCGTTGTGTAGAGGCCGCCCTGGCTGTACGGAAAAAGCTTTGCTCCTTTGAGGAAACATTGTCGGATGGCAGGGTATACAAGCCTGAGGTATCCATAGGTATTAATGCCGGTGAAGTGATTTCCGGCAATATTGGCTCCAGCTCCCTCCGAAGGCTGGACTATACGGTTATTGGCGATCCGGTAAACGTGGCGCAGCGACTGCAGTCAGTGGCGCAGCCAGGGCAGATCCTTATCACCGACAAGTCTTTTGAAAAGATCAAGGAGTCTTTTGTCTGCAAGCCGATAGGGGAGATTAGCCTGAAGAACAAGTCCCATCCGGTTATGACTTACGAGGTGCTTGAGTAGGCGGCTACAGGTCAGGCAAGGAAAAACCAGGCGATCGCGTAGCTTGCCAACACTAAACACAGGCCAATCACAAACACAGTGTAAGACAGTTTCAGCAGGCGGTATTTCTTCTCAAGCACTTTGCCCTGCAGGTAAATATTATCGATCATGCTGTTGTACAGGCGGTCAGAGTCATGCATAATTTCACGCATGTTGGCACGGTATACATCAGCACTCAACGTGGTATAATCACCGAAAAAAAGATAATCAATGCCCCCCGGCTTCGATGAGGTTTTTTTGATATTGGGCCGGGTGGCCAGTACGGCAATAATGGTTGTTACAATGCAGACCACTGTCAGGAAAAAGGCCGGTATGATGAGGTGAGGTACATCGGAGAAGCTCTTTATAAAAGAGGAAATCATGATAGAGGCGATGATGGCATTGATAGAGATCATGATATTTGCCTTGCTGTCGGCTATGACGCTCAGTTGTAAGTGACTGGCCATGGTAGTACGGAACATAGTCTCTACACCTTTTATCACCTTCTGTTCTTTCCCTTTCTGCAGGTTTTTCTTGAGCTTTTTGTTCTCCTCCCACAAGACCTGCAGCTCCGGCGTGGCACTGATGATTTCTTCCCGCTTTTGCTTTAGTGTTTTGATGTTCTTCTCCTTTCCGGCAGAAAAGGTATGCCTGGCATAGGAGGTGAAGTAGCTGTGCTTCTTCAGTAAAGTTCTCTGCTCATCTATCCATTTAAGTTCTTCATTTAAAGCGCCCGGTGTCAGGCCGGCTTTTCTTTCTTCGTGCAGCAGGTAGTCTTTGGAGGCCATAAAGCTGGCAACAGCATCACACAGCACTTCTTCCAGCAGGTTTTTGGGCTGCTGCGGGTATTGAGTGGCGACTATGCACTGCATCACTGTGTTTATGTCTGCGGCAGTAAGTCCGCTGCTTTCGAGGAATTGTGCTGCCGGAGATGGCTTAACCTCCTCTGGACTGGAATTTTGGTGGTTACTCAGGTCATACAGCCAGGCGGCCAGCAGCAGTAGCTGCATGTCGTGCTCGTTCAGCCGCACAGATCTGCCAACTTCTTCTGCCACGGCAACCAGTGCCCTGGTATGCTCCAGAGTAAGAGCATGAGCCGTATCCAGGCCATTGGTAGGCAGTTGATGCGCAACATATACATGCGTTCTTTCCAGTATATCGGTATCCATCATGGTGTGCATGGTTTAGGGTTTTACTGTGGTGCAGGTAAGCAGATTGTGAACTCCGTGTATTCTCCTTCTTTGGTCTCCACTTTCAGCTCACCTCCATGGCCCTTGGTAATGATATCGTAGCTCAGGGATAGGCCCAGGCCGGTGCCCTGGCCGGTAGGTTTGGTGGTGAAAAAGGGCTGAAATATTTTGCCTGCTACTGTGGCGGGTATGCCTGCTCCATTATCGCGCACCCTGATCTCCACCTGCTCTCCCAGGCTTCTGGTGCTTACTCTTACCTCCGGCTGATACTGCCCGTTCAGCTGCGATTTTAATTGTTGCGTAGCGTAGAAGGCATTATTGAAAAGGTTAAGCAGTACGCGCCCGATCTCCTGGGGCACTACTTTTACCTTCCCCAAGGCAGGGTCCAGGTCGGTTATAAGCTTGGCGTTAAAGTTCTTGTCCTTGGCTCGAAGGCCGTGGTAGGAGAGGCGCAGGAACTCATCTGCCAGGGCATTGATATCTGTTGGCTGCTTATCGCCGGTAGAGTTACCCGAGTGCTGCAGCATATCTTTTACGATGCAGTTAGCCCGCTTGCCATGCTGTGTTATCCTGTCGAGGTTCTGCTCCAGTTCATCTAGCAGCTCATTTAAGGCTACCGCCTTGCCGTTTTTCGGACTAGCCTCTTGCTGTAACTCCTCTTTTATCTCTTGCACCAGCTCTACAGAAAGCTCAGAGAAGTTATTTACGAAGTTGAGCGGATTCTGTATCTCATGGGCGATACCGGCGGTTACCTCACCGAGCGAAGCCATTTTTTCTCGCTGTACCAGTTGCTCCTGCGCCGACTTTAATTCTGCCAGGGCCTGCTCCAGGTGGTCCCGTTGCTTCGTTATGGTTTGTTTCTGGACCTGCAGCTCTTCATTGGATTTGTTGAGCTCTGCAATTAGCTGCTGCAGCCTTTGTGCCTGTTCGTCAATCTCTGCCTTTTGCTTGCGGAGCAGATCATTGGTTTTTTTCTGCTTGCGGTTATTCCAGACAAGTATACCTGCTATCAAAGCTACCAGCACCAGCACTGCCAGTAGAGCGTATTTTTGCTGGCGTTGGCTGCTGGCCCTTTCGGCCTGCAACTGTTTGTCTTTAGTTAGTACTGTAATCTGAGACTGCTTTTTATCCAGCTCATATTGAAACTTCAGGGCAGCCACCATGCTTTTCTTGTCTTCCCCTACAAGGCTGTCTTTATAGGCGATATACTTTTGTTGTGCCTCGTATGCTTGGGGAAAGTTTTTTTTAGCGGCGTAAGCCTCTGCCAATACATGGTAGGTGTTGTGGATGTTGCGCTTAAAGCCAATTTCCTGCGCTAGTGCCAGGGCACGGCTGGCATAGTACAGGGCACTGTCGGCATGACCGGCGTTGAGATGTACGGAGGAAAGCTGGTAGTAAGTGTCTGCCACGCCTTCTCTCTCTCCTAAAGACTGGTACAGCTTAACAGATTGAGTTCCGTAGCTTAATGCCTGCGCATACTTCTTTTGATTTCCCTTTACTTCCACCAGGTTGCGCAAAACAAGCGCTTCCAGCTGTTTGTTGCTCTTTTCCCGGGCTATGTCTAAAGCTCGCCTATAAGCTGATTCGGCATGGTTATACTGCCGTTGGTCGCTGTAAATGCCACCTATGTTGTTGAGAAAGCGGGCAATCTCATTTTTGTCGTTCAGCTGTTCCTGTAGCTTTAAGCCCCGCTGAAAATAGGTAAGAGCAGACTTTAGCTCGCCCATTTCTTTGTAAAGCACCCCAACATTACCCATAATGGAGGCTGCTTCTTTGTGCTTGTCAACGCTCTCAAATACCTGCACGGCCTGCAGGTAATACTGCAGCGCCTGTGGGTAATCAGACTGGCTGTGGTAGATGGTACCTTTGCCATTAAACGCCCAGGCGACAGTGGTGCTGTCGCCAATCTGCCTGGCTACCTGTTGTGCCTGTTCAAAAGCACGAAGAGCAGCCTCGTAGTTTGCCTTTTGATAATGGTGGCTGCCGATACGGCGCAGGGCAGTGGCTTCTACTGGTTTATAGTTTAATTCCCCGGCTAATCGCAGGGCCTGCTGGGCCAACTTATAGCTTTTTTCGGGGTCTGTTCCTCTTAGCTCATAAGCCAGGTCGTTCAGCAGCTTTGCGCGTACTGTATCAGCTTGCTGGTGCTGTTCCAAAAGGGTATTGAGGCTGTCGGCAGCAGTACTTTGAGCCAGTAGCGGTGTAACTGCCAGCAGGAAGCCAAGTGCGAGCAGAAAGGCTGAAGTTTTCATTGCGGCATTGATAACATGGCGTACAGCCTGAACAACAGGTTAATGTCTGAATCTGGTAAGGCTTAAAGGCAACTGCAGTTTTGTTAATCGCCTTGCTTCTGTGCTTGTGTAGCTAGCAGGAATAAAGATCAGTTCGTTGTCCTGCCCCGGAGGTTCCAGTTAATGCTTTGTAGGTGCTCTGCCCCATCCTAAAGTATGGATAGCAGAGCGAATTCTTTTATCAGGAGGTTATACTCATACGTGCTTATGCTACAGCCTATTAATATGTATTTATAACGCTTAAGCTAGATAAGAGTTAAATAAATGGTGAACAAGTGCAATATATTCTTGTGTTTTTGAGTATTATATGTTTTTGCGTATAATTTATACTATTCTTTGTTAATCCCGTAAATACTACATCGAAACAGTACGATTGCCTCCACGTTCGGCTTCTGGCTAGCAGAAGCTGGTATTTGCCCTTGCTATCATTCTTTTCTTTACGCTTTACACCTTAAAATTTCAAGTCATTTCTTCTGCTTAAACCTGCGTTGCTGTGCACAGGCTGATTATTATCAGGTGCTTACAAGGTAAAGATCATCATGAACAATCTAATATGCTGTACCGCAAACTCCGTCACTTTCTGAGCCTCCTACTCCTGTGGGTAACATTCGGACTTCCGCTCCTGGCGCAGGATCTTATTTTTACCAAAGTACCGCTGGATAGGGACACGGGTCTTGACAATGGTTTAGGTTTGATAGCCGGTATTACGCAGGATAAGCAGGGTTTCCTGTGGCTTGCTACCCACTCTGGCTTGTACCGCTATGATGGCTATACTTTAACAACCTATAATAACCAGCGTTTCGAGGTAAACTCACTGGCTGATAACCGGCTAGAAAGTATACAGGCTGATCGTAACGGTACTATCTGGATTGGCTTTTGGGCAGCAGGGCTTGACAACTATAACCCCAAGACGGGCAAGTTCACACACTACCGTCACAACCCCCACGATCCTAAAAGCCTGAGTGATGACCTAGTGACAGCGATTCTGCAAGACCGTCAGGGAAATGTGTGGGTAGGCACCCATAAAGGCCTTAACCTGTTTCACCCGAAAACTGGCACCTTTACAAGGTACCAGCACGACCCTAATAATCCGTCAAGCCTGAGTGACAACAAAATCAGGGCACTCTATGAAGATAAACAGGGAACGATATGGGTTGGAACAGGCAGTCCCTGGGAGTCGAAACCAGAGGAGGGAGGTCTCAATCGCTTCGATCCCAAAACAGGTACTTTCAAGCACTATAAGCATGACGCAGCAGACACCACAACGCTGAATTCAAACTGGATACGGGCCATGCATGAAGACAGCCGGGGTAACTTTTGGATTGGCACCCACGGAGATGGCTTACACCGCATGAACCGCCAGAAAGGTACCTTCGAACGGCTGCACTACGACGCACAGCACCCGGAAAAGCTTAGCCGCCCCTACGTGAATAAGGAGAGGCAGAACGATGGGGTAGATATTATTCTGGAAGATGATGCTGGTGCTGTTTGGATAGGCACCTATGACAGTGGCCTTAACCGGTATAATCCTGCAACCGGTAAAGTCGTGCAATATCAAAAGCATGGTGCTGATGTAACAGGATTGGATGACAATAATATTTGGGCAGCACATGCTACCAGGGAAGGAATACTCTGGTTCGGTACTGCCAACGGTAACCTGTATCGGGTTGATCCGCATCGCCAGCGGGTGAACCATGTGGCTACAAACTCTGACGTGTACAGCTTCCACGAAGACAAGGCTGGCTTTCTTCTTATTGGTACCGCCAACGGCTTATTGCATAAGGATCTTAAAAGTGGCAAAACCAGGCGGTTCGTACATGATCCAAATGACCCTGCTAGTATAAGCGCAGATACTATCTATTCTATTTATAAAGACCTGAGGGGCAACTTTTGGTTAGGCGGAGCCAGTGGGGACCTTAACAAGTATGACCCTAAAACAGGCACGTTTACACGCTACGTACATGATGAGAAAGTGGAGGAGAGTATAAGTGCAGGACCTATTTTTTCGATGTTGGAAGACCGGCAGGGAAATTTCTGGGTTGCTACCGGTTTCGGCCTGGATAAGATGGACCGGGAGCAGGGTACCTTTACCCATTACAGAAGCGATCCTGAAGACCCCGGTAGCCTTAGCCATAATGGCGTAGTGTCTGTGTTCGAAGACGAATCAAATTATCTGTGGGTAGGAACCAGGTTTGGAGGAGGCTTGAACAAGTTTAACCCTATAAATGGCTGGTCGAAGAAGTATCTTTTAGGTACAAATATTGTTCATATCATCAAAGATGCCAGAAATGTGGTCTGGGTGGCAACTGAGAGTTCAGGAGTGTTCAGGTACGACCGCAAAAACGACATTTTCGTTTCTCTGGGCTCTCAACTGAACGAAGACATTAGCCACATCAGAGGTTTTGTGGAAGACAACCAGCAAAAGCTCTGGTTCAGTACAAAGCACGGACTCATGACCCTGGACAAGGAGCGGGATAATATTTCTTTGCTGGCCGAATCCTATGGTGTGGTACCAGGTTCCTTTACTTTTCCGGGTGGCTACATAGGACTGGATGGGAAGCTATATTTCGGAAGCAAAACAGGCTATTACTCTTTTTCGCCCCAGCAATGGCAACCTAACAACACACCTCCACAAATTGTACTGACAGGGCTGAAGCTGTTTGATGATGTGGTGCAGCCGGGAGGTTGGGGCCCGTTGAAGGCTCCATTGAATGAGGTAGGGATGTTGAAGCTAGGTCCTGATGAAGATGTCTTTACGTTCAGCTTTACCGGGATACATTTCAATAACCCGGAGCAGAACAGGTTTTACTTTAAGCTGGAAAACTACGACCACGACTGGCGAAGGGCTGCTGATCATACCGCCTCTTATTACAATGTACCGGCGGGGGATTATGTTTTCCGGGTAAAAATAGCTAACAGCGACAATGTGTGGGCTGAAAGAGCCCTAGCTGTAAGAGTGAAGCCTCATTGGTGGAACACCTGGTGGGCATATATTGGCTATGGGCTCCTTTTGGTTGGAGTAGTCGTCAACTTTAACCGCCTACAGCGCAGGCGGCTGATCAGAAGGGAAAGATACCGTGCACGTGAGCGCGAGCTGGCCCAGGCACGTGAAATAGAAAAAGCGTATCACAAGCTAAAGCATACCCAGGCCAAACTGATACAGTCTGAAAAAATGGCTTCCCTGGGAGAGCTGACTGCCGGCATTGCCCACGAAATTCAAAACCCTTTAAACTTTGTGAATAATTTTTCTGAAGTGTCGCAGGAACTGGTGGAGGAGCTGGAACAGGAAGCGCAGGTTGGAAATAATGAGCAGGTGCTTGCCATTACAGCCGACCTAAAGCAAAACCTGTCTAAGATTCATCAGCATGGCAAGCGGGCAGACAGCATCGTAAAAAGTATGCTGCAGCACTCCAGATCCACATCAGGAACAAAAGAGCCTACAGATGTAAATGCCTTGGCAGATGAGTACCTGCGCCTGTCGTATCATGGTTTACGGGCTAAAACAAAAGGCTTTCAGGTAACTCTGCTTACTAATTATGATAAAGACCTGGAGCGGGTGGAGGTGGTGCCACAGGAGTTAGGGCGTGTGTTGCTTAACCTGTACAACAATGCTTTCTATGCAATAAAGCAGAAAAAAGAGCGGTTAGGAGCAGACTTCGAGCCAAAACTGGAGGTCAGTACCTCCCGCCGAAACGATCAGGTAGAGATCAGGATAAAGGATAATGGTATTGGCATACCTGAAAAGGTGAAGAATAAAGTTTTTCAGCCGTTTTTTACCACCAAGCCTAGCGGGCAGGGTACAGGTCTTGGTCTATCCATAAGCTACGACATCATTACCAAAGGACATGGAGGTGAGCTATCGGTAGATTCCGTGGAGGGAGAGTATACTGAATTCCACATCCTGTTGCCTATTACAGTTACGGCTCCTCCCACCGCTGTTTCCTTAGCAAGCGCCACATAGCGTTTTTTCTTTGAGCCTCTTCTTGCTGCATACATCCGCACAGCAAGAAGAGGTAGAGAGGTAGGATTTACTCTTGAAATAAGCCGAACAAGCCATTTGTCATTTCGGGCTTCAAAGAAGCATGTTTTTCGTACAACAGGTGGTTTAACACTTAAAGTTGGTATATAAATCTCCTGCAAGAGCGTGTATTCTTTTGAACCAATCTGGTTGCCACTAAAAAAAGTGCTAACAAAAAATGCTGTGTTGGAGTAAAGGGATAGCTAGAGACTTAGCTCTGTGCTATAAATGGGTTTTTGCTCCAGAAAAGTGCAGTAGTATAAGTCCTAAGCTTTCTGCTTTAAAATAATCGACACCTCAAACATAGGATTTAAATCTTAGAAAGATGATTCAGAAAACGTATTTGAAAACCAAAGATCAGTGTAAGGTTAAATTTTCAGTAAGTATAGAAAGCGCGGACAGAGTAGAGATAGCAGGCCTTAACAATGACTGGGACAATCCCATCCCTATGAGTAAGAAAAAGGGTGGTGTGTTTGAATGTGTGCAGTCGCTGCCAAAAAACAGCCAGCATGAGTTTAAGTATCTGATAGACGGCAGCGAATGGAGAAACGATCCGGATGCAGACGGCGAAACCCCCAATGAGTACGGAGGCACCAACAGTATACTTTCTGTATAGATTGTGAGACGACAGCCGAAACATCTCAAGAGATAAGCTTGCTTGCATCTGGGTGTAGAGCCTGCCATTTATTACCTCACGTTCTAAACTTAAGCCTGACCAGCAGGTTTAGGTGCGCATGGCTTTGAGCTGGCCAATAGCTTTATTTTTGTGCTTATCTGGGTCAATGCTATTAGCCTTACTTCAAAGGAAGGAATATCCCCCTAAAGCAGGGTGGAGATGGTGAGGTGTGCCCTTTTCTTTACAGCAAAGCGTAATGACACCTTAGCTGAAAAAACTAAAGCTCCAAAAGGAGATTTAAAATGTCACTTATGAGATTTTTACAGGTTCTGCCAACCTAAAAGACCAAGGTAAGAGCAGGTGCCAACAAACACAGAGGAGATAAACACGCCCAACGTAATGGCTATAAAGGCCTTCTTACGGTTTATTTTAAAGATGTTGGCTGCGATAGTGCCCATGTAAGCACCTGTACCAGGCAGAGGTATCATCACAAATACCATAAGCCCCCAGAAGCCATGCTTTTCAACATTTCCACCCACTATTTTTTTAGCTCTCCTGGAGAAGTATACCACACCGCGCTTATAAGCACGGAAAGGCCAGAACTTTCTGCTAAAGGTGTCAATCATCCACATTAACAGCGGGAAAACCAGCGAATTTGCCACTGTGCCAACCAAAACAGCCCAGAAAAGATGGACGTTGTTCAGCATAGCATAGGGTATACCGGCACGAGCTTCCCCAAACGGTGAAAGACTAAGTAAGAAAGTATGAATAAGCGTTTCCAGCATAAAATATTATTTAACAGGGCCTGCTTATATGGCTCTTCATTTTATTGCCAAAGCAGGTAGTAACCCCAATGCACCAGAGCTAATATTTACCTCACTTCGGGTGCTTCAGAGGCTTAACAGGGCAAAAATCTTAAAAATTCAAACATCGCCTAGCTGCAGTCGAGATTTTTTTAATAAAATTAGCAACTACACCGCTAAGCTTAATTTAATCTGAGTTAAAGCCTATATGGCTACGCATAGCTTTTGAGGCCTTAGCCATCAAAACCGGGTGATGGAATACAACGGTCTTGTTGCTAGGCTTTTAAATGGTAATCTCATTTCTTCCGAGACCCTTGCCACATTTTTATACGGCTCCTATAGAAGGTATAATTGTACATTACAAAGAACATGATCTGTTGGAATTGATATGCCCTTCGTAACCTTTGATAGCAGGTATGCAAAACAGATAAGAGCCATTATTATATTTACTGTACACACATCACAAAAAAGTTGGCCTTTGTAGTCGAAGGTTTTAGGAGGTGGAAAAGCAGAATATTAAAGTTTAAACATATTGGTTATAAAAGGGTTTAATAGAGTACAAGCTAATTTTTTAAATCTAAACACCCTCTAACCCTGATTTTATATGGCAATAACAAAATGGGCTATTGACCCCCTACACTCAGAAGTATATTTTAAAGTTAAGCACCTGGTAATTTCTACTGTAACGGGCTCTTTTAACAATTTTACAGGTGGAGCAACTACACAGGGAGAAGACTTCAACAATGCTGAGATACATTTCTCACTTGATGTAAAAAGTATCTACACAAAAGTTGAGGCTCGGGATGCACACCTTAGATCAGCTGATTTCTTCGATGCTGAAAATCACCCTAACATTCACTTTCAGTCGACCAGCTTTACCAAAATGCATGGCGATACTTTTACTTTGTTTGGGATGCTGACGATTAAAACCATTACCAAACCCGTAGAGCTTACAGCTGAGTTTGGTGGCTTTGCACATGATGAGCATGGAAACCTGAAGGCAGGCTTTGAGGTAAGTGGTACCATTAGCCGTTGGGAGTTTGGCCTTACATACAACCCACTAAGCAAAACAGGAGGACTAGTGCTGGGTGAGGATATTACCTTAGTAGCCAGTATACAGCTTGCGCAGAAAGAAGCGCAGCCTATACAGTCTTAAGAATTTAGCAGTTTTGACTGTACCTCTTTGATAAAGTAGGATATACATTATTAATAAGTAAGGGCGAGGTTGTTTCAACCTCGCCCTTACTTATTAATTAAACTGCCTGTAGTTCTTTGTCCTCCTTTATGCTTTTATCCCATTCCTCTGCGTTTTCGATGCCCAGCTTCTTAGGGCTAAAAACTGGATCTAGGCCTGCAGCACGTTGTTCCTGGTAATCTTTTAGCGCACGCAGTGCAGGTTTTCTCAGTAGTATAATGGCAATAACGTTTAGCCAAGCCATAATACCCACCCCAATGTCACCCAGCATCCAGGCAGACTCTGCTGTTTTAACAGACCCGTAGAAGGTAGAGGCTAGTATTAATGCACGTAGTGCCCATACCATCCATTTGTTGCCTGTTGAGTTAAGATAACTAATGTTGGTCTCAGCTATGTAGTAATAGGCCATAATGGTGGTGAAGGCAAAGAAAAGAAGGGAGATAGCCACAAAGCCACTGCCTAGGGATGGAAAGTGTGTATTTACAGCTAGCTGAGTATACTCCGGGCCAAACGCCACGCCTGGCAGGTTCTCTACTATAAAGCCTCCTTCAGGATTCACAACGTTATACTGCCCGGTGAAAAGGATCATGAAAGCTGTTGCGGTACAAACAAATAGTGTATCCACATACACAGAGAAAGCTTGTACTAAACCTTGTTTTGCTGGGTGGCTCACTTCTGCAGCCGCAGCAGCATGTGGTGCTGTACCCTGGCCTGCCTCGTTCGAGTAAATACCGCGCTTCACACCCCAGGAAATAGCCATACCAAAAACACCGGCAAAAGCAGGCTCCAGGTCAAATGCTGAGCTAACGATCAGGCTGATCACGGCTGGCACCTCAGACAGGTTCATGCAGATAATGATAATGGTCATGAGGATATAGGCTCCAGCCATAAAAGGAACCGCCACCTGTGCTACTTTGCCAATACGTTTTACACCACCGAACACGATGAGCGCCAGCAGTACTGTAACTAGTCCACCTGTTACGGCTACAGGCACACCAAACGCATTGTTCATACCGGAAGCTATACTGTTACTCTGAACACCCGGCAGGAAAAGTGCCATGCTGATGATAGTGGCAATGGCAAAGATTACGGCATACCACTTTACACCAAGGCCTTTTTCAATATAATAAGCAGGACCGCCTCTATACTCACCGTCTTTTACCTGCTTATATATCTGACCCAGGGTTGCTTCCACAAAGGCAGAAGCACTGCCCAGAAAAGCAATTACCCACATCCAGAATACAGCTCCCGGGCCACCCATAGCAATGGCCGTGGCTACACCAGCTATGTTACCTGTACCTACGCGACCTGCAATTGCAATAGAAAAAGCCTGAAAAGAGCTAACTCCTTTTTGGGATGATTCCCCATTGAACAGAAGGTGCAGCATCTCACGGATGTAGCGGAGCTGCAAAAACTTAGTTACTATTGAAAAGTATATCCCCGCCCCAAGGCAAAGTATAATTAGTGCGTTACTCCAGACAATGTCGTTAATTGAACTGATAATGTTTTCCATGTTTAAAAAGGCAGGGATAATAAAGTAAAAATCCTTTTAAAGCTCCTATTCCGGTAAGGGGCCATGTATTCGTTCGCTTAAATTAAGGGAAATTTTCCAGAATAGCATGAAAAGTTGTGTGGGAGGAGGGAGCGTGAGTAATGTGCAGATTTAAAAAAATAGCTTCTGGGGAGTATCCTGGATTGAATCCTAAAAGGGTATATGTTTGGCTAAGAGCAGAATGTAGTGTATCCAAAAGAGCAGACTGTCTGCTTTTAGTCCTGGTTTAGACTTATCTTAAGATGGAAGAGGCAGCAGAGCTATAGTTTACTGCGGCCTCTTCTTTGTGCCCCGGGTAGGAGTAGCTGATAGTGGATCCTCAGGCCAGTGGTGCTTTGGGTAGCGACCGCGTAGGTCTTTGCGCACCTCAAAATAACCACTACTCCAGAAGCTGCGCAGGTCTCGGGTTACTTGTACAGGGCGTGAGGCAGGAGAGAGAAGGTGTATAAGCAGAGGGACCTTGCCTCCACCAACACGTGGTGTATCAAGCATACCAAATACTTCCTGCAGGCGCACGGCCAGTACAGGAGTGTCGGTGTCAGAATAATCAATCGCGATGCGTGAGCCGCTCGGTACCTGTAGGTGAGAGGGGGCCAATTTGTCCATTTCCTGGCGTTGTTCCCAACTCAGCCCGGATAGCAAGATCTCCTGGAAATCGAGCCGGGACACCTGGTCCAGTGAGCGTAGCCCGAGAAGGTGAGGTGCCAACCATTCATTTATACGTTCAGCAAGTGATTCGCTCGATACATCAGGCCAGGTAGTAGGGTCCAGTGTATGCAAAAACGCTAGACGCTGCCGTACGCGCAGTGCTGCGTCAGACCAAGGCAAGCGATCTATACCTTTTTCGCGGAGAGCCTGCAGAAGAGCTTCTGAAACCATTTCAGGGTCAGGTTTGGTAATAGCACTCTCGTCCAGCACCAATGCTCCGAGACGGCTAATGCTGCGTGCCTTTACCTGTTGAGTAGCCTCAGCCCACTTTACTTCCTGTAAAGTCTCTACCTGATCAGAGAAATGCTCCTGCAAATCGGCCTTAGTGATTGGGGCTGCCAACTGTATGCGGGGCTGCTTTGCTAAGTCTAAATGGGCTACAGCGTAGAATTCAGCCTCCCCGAAGAGCTCAGTAGGTAAATTAGCCCGCTGCCCGCTTACAAGCCTAACTCGTCCTGAAGTTTCTCGCTGTGCCAGCCGGTCTGGATACGCAAGGGCTGTAAGTATACCTGCCTGTTCAGGATTTATGCTACTGCCGGCTTCCCGCAGCCTCTGTCGCAGGTTTAGAGCCTGTTCCTTTACCCGTCGCAATGCGTTTTCGTCTACCATAAAGCCAGGAGTAGGAGGTCGTTGCCCAGCCAGCAATTCCAGACGCAGTTGCAGGTCAGGTATGCCGTCTCCCCAAGATAACTGTATAGGCTTTAGAATGTCTCGCTCCGATAATAGCGCAGCCAATGCACAGGCAGTAGCACCAAAGCTTAATTCATGCCCACGCATAACCAGGTGGCCTAACCGTGGGTGTATACCAAGTGAAGCCAGCGCCTTACCATGTGCTGTTGGGTTCCCACTATGGTCAATGGCTTGCAGGCGTTGTAGGAGGTCTTTTGCCAATGCTAGTGCAGCAGCAGGAGGAACATCAAGCCAGTTAAGTGTTGTGGCATCCTTCACTCCCCACAGAGCGAGCTCCAGCACTAAGCCTGTCAGGTCCGCCTCAAAGATCTCTGGAGCTTGCCTTGCTGGCAATTGTAACTGATCTGCCTCTGACCATAAGCGGTAGCAAATGCCTGGCCCTAACCTTCCGGCACGACCTCTACGCTGGTCTGCACCAGCCTGAGATACAGGCACCGTGTCGAGTGTGGTTAGTCCTGTGCGAGGCACAAACTTAGGCACGCGTGCATAGCCACCATCTATAACAATCTTCACGCCTTCTATGGTTAAGCTTGTCTCGGCTATACTTGTTGCCAACACAATTTTGCGTTTTTTCTTAGTTGAAGGCTGTATGGCTGCTACTTGCTTAGAGAGTGGCAGGTCGCCGTGAAGCAGGTGGAGTTCCACCTCTGCAGGAAGCTTTTCTTCGAGTTGCTGAGCGACTTTTCTTATCTCTCCCATACCTGGCAAGAAGACAAGTATATCCCCTTCAAGTTCCTGGTTCAGCACTTTTAGGATTGCCCTAGGTACAAGGTTTGACAGCCGTTGTGCTAGGTAAGCGCCAGCGGCAGCAACTTCGGCAGGAGGGAGGTAGTTCGTTTGCACCGGAAAAAGACGACCCTCGCTGCGGACAACAGGTGCCTTCAACCACTTGCCAGTGGCTGTTGCGTCCAGGGTGGCACTCATTACCAAAATGCGTAGGTCAGGCCTTAATACAGCCTGTGCATCCAGGGCAAGTGCCAAGCCTAAATCTGCCTGCAAGTTTCGTTCGTGAAATTCATCAAAGATGATTGCCGCTACTCCCTCCAGTGCCGGGTCATCTTGGATCATGCGGGTGAGAATACCTTCGGTTACTACTTCTACTCTCGTTTTCCGGGACACCACATGATCCATCCGAACCCAATAGCCCACAGTCTGGCCTACGGGCTCCCCAAGAAGGTCTGCCATGCGCTCTGCGGCTGCCCTGGTAGCTAACCTGCGTGGCTCCAACACCAGTATCTTACCGTTTTCACGCCAAGCTGCATCCAGCAGCGCCAAAGGCACGAGCGTAGTCTTACCTGCACCAGGCGGTGCCTCCAGCACAGCTCGATTATTCGAGTTTAATACCTCTAACAATTGTGGTAGTGCCTCTACTACAGGTAGGTCAGGAAGTGTGGCAAGTAGTTTAGAAGTAGTATTCACTCCCCAAAGTTCGGGATTGTTTTTGAAAATTGCTGATGTGAATAAGCAGATGAATCAAAACTGCCTTCCTGCCATTTCGAGCAGAGCGAGAAATCCTTTCAGAGTCTGATAAGGAGTTCGCTAGTACACCCTTTCAGTTTTTAACAAATATGAAAGGTCTACAGAGACAACCTTCTCAGTTTTTGTCCCCGTAAACGCTAACATGTCCTCCTGCAACTATATCGTCTACATTACAACAAAACCGCGTAAAACGACCCTCTACACAGGCGTAACTAATGATTTGCCAAGACGGCTGCAGGAGCACTTTGTGAACAGTGGAAACGCATCTACGTTCGCAGGTAAGTACTATTGTTATAACCCCGTCTACTATCATGCTATTGAGCGAGAGAAGGAAATTAAGAAGTGGAACCATAGTAAAAAAGAAAGTCTAATCACCCGGTTTAACCCATGTTGGAAGTTTCTTAACCTAGAAGTACAGGTTGAGTAGAACCAGTAAAACTGAAAAGGGTTTGATCACAGACACAGCTAAAGTTCTTTCAATATTTCGTATAGATCTCTCACTGCGTTCGAGATGAAAGCATAAGGGGCTGTCCAAAAAGGGCGGCCCCTTTTTCATTTTCTCCTCTTTTGCTATTTTAGTAGGTATGAAAAGGCGCAACGTTGTTTTCAAGGAGCAGCCGGGCCACCAGGTGGTCCTGTTCCCCCAAAGCATCGGAGACCGCATCCCGGAAGGCCACCCGGTGCGGCTCGTGGACCGGGTGGTCGATGAGCTCAACATCGACCGCATCATAGCCACCTACAAGGGCGGGGGCACGAGCAGCTACCACCCACGGATGCTCTTGAAAGTGCTCTTCTACGCTTACCTGAACAACATCTACTCCTGCCGCCGCATCGCCCGGGCCCTGGAGGAGAACATCCACTTCATGTGGCTCTCGGGCGGCAGCACCCCCGACTTCCGCACCATCAACGACTTCCGCTCCCGCCGCCTCAAGAACCAGATCCAGGACTTGTTTGCCGAGCTGGTGCGCCTCTTAAACCGCCTGGGCTACGTGAGCCTGGAGACCCAGTACGTGGACGGCACCAAGCTGGAGGCAGCAGCCAATCGCTACACCTTCGTGTGGCGGGGCTCAGTGGAGAAGAACAAGCAAAAGCTGGAGACAAAGATCAAGGCCGTGCTCTCGGACATCAAGCAGGCCATCAAAGAAGACAGGAAAGCGCCTCAGGAGCAGCCGCCCGAGAAGGTGGACGCCCAGCGCCTGAAAGAGGAGATCCGCCAGCTCAACGAGCGCGTGGCTGAGCTGGACAAGCAGGCCCGCAAGCAGGTGGCCAAACTGGAAAAAGAGCACCTGCCGCGACTACAAAAATACGAGGAGCAGCTAGAGAAGCTCGGTGAGAGGAACAGCTATAGCAAAACAGACGAGGATGCCACTTTCATGCGGATGAAAGAAGACCACATGAAGAACGGGCAATTGAAGCCCGCCTACAACGTGCAGATCAGCTCCGAGGGCCAGCTGATCACCAATTTCTCTTTGCACCAGCGCCCGGGCGACACGGCCACGCTGATCCCGCACCTGGAGCAGTTCCAGGCCCATTACCAGCGGCAGTCAAAAGAAGTGGTGGCCGACGCCGGCTACGGCTCGGAGCAGAACTACGCCTGGCTCGAAGATAACCAGGTAGAGGCCTACGTCAAGTACAGCTACTTCCATCAAGAGCAGAAGCGCAAGTTCAAGAACGACATCTTCCACGCCCAGCACCTGTACTACAATGAGCAGCAGGACTTCTTCGTCTGCCCCATGGGCCAGCGCCTGGAGCGGGTGGGCCAGTACACCCGTACTTCTGAGTTAGGTCATGTCTCCTCTGTCACCCGCTATGCTGCCCGCCGGTGTGAGGGCTGCCCGCTGCGGGGGCAGTGCTTCAAGGGCAGGGGCAACCGCATGATCGAGGTCAACCACCGCCTGCGCCAGTTAAAGGCCCGGGCACGGGAGCGGCTCTTGAGTAAGGAGGGAATCCGCCACCGCAAGCGAAGGGCCATTGAGCCCGAGGCTGTGTTCGGGCAGGTGAAGAGCAACAACCGCTTCACCCGCTTTAGATTGAGAACACTTGCCAAAGCCGAGGTGGACTTTGGCCTGGCGGCCATGGCCCACAACCTGCGCAAAATAGCCCGCAAGGGAGTGAAAGCCTTCCGGCAGGCCCTGGAGAGGGGCGCCTCCGGCCTTTCCCAGCAGCTAAAACAGCCAACTGCGGCTCATACCGGCCTGCTGGACCAGCTGACTACCATTTTCAGCCCGAGAAGAGCCGTTTTCCAGCTGGCCGCCTAAAAAACAAAATCAACCGGATAAACCAAAAGAGGCTGCCCTTTCCGGACAGCCTCTATGCTGTTTAATGTAGCAAGTACTACATCTCCAGCATCAGTTTGGATACTTCTTTTGAAGGTAGATCTGACTTACCCATCAGATAAGTATCTATGGCACGGGCAGCTTCACGTCCGTCGGAGATAGCCCAGACTACCAGCGACTGCCCGCGATAGGCATCACCAGCGGCAAAAATACCGGGTATATTAGTTTGCCAATCCTCTACCTTAAAGTTGCCGCGTTGGTCGGTCTCAAACTCAAAGCTTGCCTTGAATGCATCGTGCATTGGACGCTCATAACCAATAGCGATAAAGGCAAGATCGCATGGAAGTATCTTTTCGCTATCAGGCTTTTCGGCATACTCGCGGCTGTTCTTCCACTCTAATTCCACTACCTTTAGGCCTTTCACAAAGCCATTTTCATCGGCTATGAATTCCTTTGTTAGCCAACCCCAGCTGCGCTCACAGCCCTCTTCGTGCGAGGAAGATGCTGTGAGAGTCATAGGCCACTCTGGCCACGGGTTTTCTGGTGTACGTACCGAAGAAGGCATTTGGCGGTACTGTAGCTGCGTGACAGATTTGGCAAAATGCCTGTTAGCTGTGCCCACGCAATCAGAGCCTGTGTCGCCGCCGCCAATCACCAGCACATGCTTATCCTTGGCGTGAATATCTTGTTCTACTGGTATCTCTTCTCCGGCTACTCTACGGTTGTGCAGTGTGAGGTAGTCCATGGCAAAATGAATACCCTTCAGGTGATTGCCAGGAATATCCAATACCCGAGGCTTGCTTGAGCCTATAGCCATCAGAACAGCATCGTGCTTGCGGTGCAGCTTCTTAAGCGTTACATCCTTGCCGATCTCGACACCTAAATGAAAGTGGATGCCTTCTGCTTCCAGGATGGCTAGCCTGCGGTCAATGGTCCATTTCTCCAGCTTAAAGTCGGGTATACCATAACGCAGCAAGCCGCCGGCTTTATCGTCTTTATCATACACATGTACCTCATGGCCCGCCTGGTTTAGCTGTGCAGCGGCTGCTAGGCCTGCGGGGCCCGAACCTACAACAGCTACTTTTTTACCAGTTCGACGCACAGGAGGCTGTGGTTTTACCAGCCCCAGCTCAAAAGATTTCTCCGCAATGGCTTTTTCAATATGCTCAATAGCTACTGCTGGCTTATTGATTGACAGTACACAGCTGGACTCGCAAGGGGCAGGGCAGATGCGGCCTGTAAACTCAGGAAAGTTGTTCGTGCTGTACAGAATCTGTGCGGCACGTTCCCACTCTCCCTCATACACCGCATCATTGAAGTCTGGTATCAGGTTACCCAGAGGGCAGCCGTTGTGGCAAAAAGGTACACCACAGTCCATACAGCGGGCGGCCTGCATTTTTGTTTTTTCCTCCGGGAAGGAAGTATAGATCTCGTTAGAGTCGTTTATTCTTTCTTTGGGAGCGCGTGCTGCTGGCAGCTCGCGGCTAAATTTCAAAAATCCGTCTGCTTTTCCCATCAGGCTATTACTTTAAGCGTTTCACTTTCTTGTTGTTGCAGGGCCTTCTTCAGGTCGTGCGGCATTACTTTCTGGAAGAACTTCTGGTGTGCGTGCCATCCTTTCAATAGCTCCTTAGCCTGTACACTGCCGGTATAGGTTGCGTGTTCTCTCAGCTTTTGCTCAATCCAGGCCAAGTCAGCTGTATCCGGCTGCTCCAGGTTCACCATGTCCAGGTTACATTGTTCCGGGAAGGCGTTGGTAGGATCGTAGATGAAAGCCATACCACCGCTCATACCAGCGGCAAAGTTTTTACCTACAGAGCCCAGCACCAATACTTTGCCACCTGTCATGTACTCACAACCATGGTCGCCAATGCCTTCTACTACTGCCTCTGCACCCGAATTGCGCACACAGAAGCGCTCACCAGCCATACCATTAATGTAGGCAGTACCCGAGGTAGCGCCATACAGAGCCACGTTACCGGTAATAATGTGCTCATGTGCTACATAGGTTGTACCTTCAAAAGGCTGCAGAATCAGTTTTCCGCCAGAGAGACCTTTGCCCAGGTAGTCGTTTGCTTCGCCTACCAGATGGAAGGTAAGACCAGGGGCAAGGAAACCGCCGAAGGTCTGCCCGGCAGAGCCATGGAAGGTGGCGTAAAAGCTATCTTCAGGTAAACCGGCTTTGCCATACTTGGTAGAGACCTCATAAGACAACATTGCACCAACAGAGCGGTCTACGTTAATGATGCGGTACTGCAATCCTTCTTTTTTGCCGTTGTAGAAATCAGCAATCAGCTTTCTGTCCAGGATCTCCTGTATATCATGCTCCTGGTGTATCTGGTGGTAGATACCCACATTGTTAGGGGCCACCTCCTGGTGCAGGATAGGATCGAAAGTAAGGTTCTTGAGCTTCCAGTGGTCCAGGTCGTTGCGTACTTTCAGTACCTGCGGTTGCCCAACCATCTCATTTATACTTCTAAAGCCGAGTGTAGCCATAATTTCGCGCAGTTCCTGGGCCATAAAGCGGAACAGGTTTACCACGTGCTCTGGCTCACCGGTAAATAACCGTCTTAGTTCCGGGTTTTGGGTGGCAATGCCTACCGGGCAGGTGTTGAGATGGCACTTGCGCATCATAATACAACCTTCGGCTATTAGGGCTGCTGTGGCTACGCCATACTCTTCCGCGCCAAGTAAAGTGGCGACCGCCAGGTCGTAGCCGGTCATCAGCTTACCATCGGTCTGCAGTACAACACGGCTGCGCAGGTTATTTTTTACCAGCGTCTGGTGTGCCTCAGCCAGGCCCATTTCCCAAGGTAGGCCTGTGTGGCGGATAGAGCTCAGCGGACTGGCTCCTGTACCACCGTCGGCACCAGAAATCATGATGGCATCGGCTTTTGCTTTTGCAACACCTGCCGCAATGGTACCTACACCAGCCTCAGCTACCAGCTTCACATTGATGCGGGCATTAGGATTGGCATTCTTCAGGTCGTAGATAAGCTGCTTAAGGTCCTCGATAGAGTAGATATCATGGTGCGGGGGAGGTGAGATTAAGCCTACACCAGGGGTAGAGTGCCGCACGCGGGCTATCCAATGGTCTACCTTATGGCCTGGCAGCTGACCACCTTCACCAGGCTTAGCTCCCTGGGCAATCTTTATCTGTATTTCATCAGCATTAGCCAGGTAATGACTGGTTACGCCGAAGCGTCCCGATGCTACCTGCTTGATGGCAGAGCGTTCAGAATCTCCGTTTTCATTAATAATGTAGCGTGCCTCATCTTCGCCGCCTTCGCCGCTGTTGCTCTTGCCGCCAATGCGGTTCATGGCAACGGCCAGGGTGCTGTGTGCCTCATGCGACAGAGAACCAAAGGACATGGCACCAGTAGCAAAGCGCTTCAGTATACTTTCTACAGGTTCTACTTCATCCAAAGGCACGGACTGACGCTTTCTGAATTCAAACAGGTGGCGCAGTGTGATTGCCTTTTGCTGATGCTCCCGCAGAAGCTTTGCGTACTCTTTGTACAGGCGGTAGTCGTTTAGCTTGGTAGACTTCTGCAGCAAATGAATTACTTCTGGCCGCAGCAGGTGCTCCTCGCCGCGTCTTTTCCATTGGAAGAAGCCACCAGTCTCCAGCAACTGCTGTTCATCAAGATAAGCCGACTGATGCTTTACAAGAGCCTCCTGCTCCAGATCCTCAAAGTTCAGGCCCTCCAGACGGCTTACGGTTCCCTTGAAGCACTTCTGAATTACCTCCTGCCCAAAGCCAAGGCACTCAAAAATCTGCGCACTCTGGTAAGACTGTAGCGTGCTGATACCCATTTTGGAAAGTATCTTAAGCAGACCATTTCCAACTGCCTGTATATACTTTTCAGCATAGTGCTCAAACTCAAACTTTTGCGATACGTCCAGCTTTTGCTGTTCCAGCAGGTGCTGAATAGTATCGTAGACCATGTATGGATATACACAGCTGGCTCCGTAGCCAATTATTGTAGCAAAATGATGCGTTTCCCAGGCATCACCAGCCTCAACTACAAGACCTGTTTTGGTTCTGATGCGCTTTTCTACCAGGTGGTGATGGATAGCCCCCACAGCCAGCAAAGAAGGTATGGCCGCACGGGTAGGTTCGATAGCACGGTTAGAGATGATGAGTATTTTCTTGCCTTCTCCTACTGCAGCTTCAGCCTCAGCGCAAATTTCATCCAGCGCTTTTTGTAGCGAACCTTTTTGGGTAGTAGAGAAAGTGGCATTGATGACATGATGCTCAAACCCTTCCGATTTCAGGTTGATGATCTTGTTAAAATCACCGTGGCTGAGCACTGGGTGCGAAATATGTATCTGTCGGGTATGAGCTGGTGTTTCGTCCAACACGTTTAGCGATTCGCCTAAGCGCGTAAAGAGCGACATCACCAAGCGCTCACGTATAGGGTCTATAGGTGGGTTACTTACCTGCGCAAAGTGCTGCTTAAAGTAGTTGGCTACGTGCTGGCTTTGGCGCGAAAGTACAGCCAAAGGAGTATCCGATCCCATACTTCCCAGCGGCTCCTTGCCAGTGGTAGCCATGGGCTGAATGATCAGTTTCAGGTCCTCAGAAGTATAGCCATAGGCTTTCTGTTTCAGCCTTAATTTCTCCGGCGAAACAGCATTTAAGCGTATCTGCGGTTCAGGGCGCTGGTGCAGCTTAATACGGTTCTGCTGAATCCACTCCAGGTATGGCTTATCGTTGCATACCATCTGCTTGATTTCCTCATCCTCGTATATCCTGTGCTGCTCCAGGTCAGCCAACAGCATTTTGCCCGGCTGTAATCTGCCGCGGCGCACAACGTCTTTCGGGTTAACAGGCAATGCACCTGCTTCAGAAGCCATTACGAGTTTGCCCTGCTTGGTTATGCAGAAACGCACAGGACGCAAACCGTTACGATCCAGGGTAGCGCCAATTTGTTTACCGTTAGTGAAGAATAGAGCGGCAGGTCCGTCCCACGGCTCAATCAGGGCAGCATGGTATTTATAGAAAGCCTTTTTATAGGTGTCCATGAAGCGGTTGTCCTGCCATGCCTCCGGTACCAGCATCATCATAACGTGGGGGAGAGGCCTGCCGGCCAGCGTAAGGAGTTCCACCATCGCATCGAGGTTGGCAGAATCCGAGTTAGCAGGATTTGTGATAGGTAGAAGCCACTTCATTTCTTCTTCTGTGAAGAGAGGAGAGTACATGAGTGCCTCCTTCGATTTCATCTTGTTCACGTTTCCACGTATGGTGTTAATCTCGCCATTATGCGCAATGAAGCGGAACGGTTGGGCCAGTTTCCAGTTAGGGAAGGTATTGGTTGAGAAGCGGGAGTGTACCACAGCCAGAGCCGACTTAAACTCCGGGTGGCGAAGGTCGTGGTAATATTTTTCTACTTGGTCAGTTTTCAGCTGTCCCTTATAAATAATGGTGCGGGAAGAGAAGCTGGCAATATAAAAAGTGCCGTTCTCGCCGCGAACAGTTTGGTTGATTTCGTGTGTGATCAGGCTACGGAGAACAAACAACTTGCGCTCTAATTCGTCTCCTTTTATACATTCATCGGTGGGACGTACAAATACCTGCTCTATATATGGCTCCACTGCCTTGGACTCATGCCCAGGCACACGTCCGTTTACAGGTACCAGGCGATAACCAAGCAGCGTAAACCCCATTCTCTGTATGCACTTGTTTATAGCTTGCCTACACTTATCCCTTACCTCATAAACTGTAGGAAAGAAAACCATGCCAACGCCATAGCTACCTTCTTGTGGTAGTTTGATGGCGAAATCGCTTAGTTGCTTTTTTAGGAAACTGTGGGGGAGCTGCACTAAAATGCCTGCTCCGTCTCCGGTTTCCGGATCACTGCCTGTAGCGCCCCGGTGCTCCATGTTTGTGAGCATGGTTAGCGCATCTTTAACGACACTATGAGATTTTCTGCCGTTCAAATTCACAACGCATCCAACACCACAGGCATCATGTTCAAACTCGGATCTATACAGTCCTTTAATTGGGGAATTATGCTGGGTCATGTAGAGGAAACTAATGGTAATACATAACTCTTTCGAGTTGGCGAATTTTTAAATTACCACATGTTCTTCTTAAAAGCAAATGTAAATTTAAAACAGTGGTTATTTTTTAATCAAAAAACTGTTAATTTGGCAATACAGCATTCGTAAATTTAAGATTTGTTAAAAATGAGTTATTTTAGAAGGTTGTGCTTAACATTATAATAAAATAAGGTTGCTTAACTTTTTTACTGGTGTTACTGCTTCTGCTGCTGATTTGCTTTTATTTCAGGGTATGAATTTTTGGCAAGAAGTACTGTAGCAACTACGGCTTGTGCTTGTTAGACTGTTCGTGTATGAGCCTTTCAGATGAGATGCATCATACTTGGTTATAGAAAGCAAAAATGCCCTACCAAAAGTATCTGGTAGGGCATTTTTGCTAAAGTGCAGAAAGAAACCTTTTGAAGACGGCTAATTTGGATACATAGAGCCAATCAAGTCTGCATACTTTTCGGCAATAACTTTACGCTTTAGCTTGAGTGTTGGGGTTAGCTCGCCACCTCCAATTGTCCAACTATGTGGCATCAGTACAAACTGCTTGACCTGCTCGACAGGGTTAAAGAATTGGTTGTAGTGGTTTACCGCCTCTTTTACAAGGGCACGAACCTGCTTGTCTGCTACCACTGCATGGTCGCCTGGGTAGGGCAATCCCTGTGCAGCATACCAGTCTTTAAGCATATGGAAGGCCGGTACAATCAGGGCGCCAACAAACTTTTGCAGCTCACCCACCACCATAATCTGCTCTATCCAACCGCTCTCAACCATGCGGTTTTCTATAGGCTGTGGGGCTACGTACTTACCGCCGCTAGTCTTAAAGAGCTCTTTCTTGCGGTCTGTAATTTTCAGGAATTTACCCTCTATCATAGCGCCAATGTCGCCGGTATGCAGCCAGCCATCTTTTATTACCTCCGCCGTAAGATCTGGTCGTTTATAATAGCCCATCATCACATTCGGGCCTTTACAAAGTATTTCGCCGTCTTCGGCAATCTTTACCTCTACATCCTTGAGCAGCGGACCTACAGTGCCAAACATCCTGTTCTTTTCGCTGTAGCGGTTGCCACTGATAATAGGGGAGGCCTCGGTTAAGCCATAGCCTTCCTGAATCACAAGCTGGGCGGCCGTAAATACTTTCAGCAAGCGCACCTGACAGGCAGCGGCTCCGGTTATGATAGATTTAACTTCGCCTCCTAGCGCCTCACGCCATTTACTGAAAATTAACTTATTGGCTAGAGCCAGCTGTAATTTGTAGCTGGTGCTGAGCGGCTTGTTTATCTCGAATTGCTCGGCTAAGCCAAGAGCCCAGTAAAACAGTTTTCTTTTGATGCCGGTTAATTCTGAGCCTTTGGCCATGATGCCCTCGTACACTTTCTCCAGCAAGCGCGGTACTGTCGTGAAGAGTGTCGGCTTTACCTCACGCAGGTTCTCACCAATCTTATCCATGCTTTCGGCATAGTATATCGACACTCCGCAGTATAAAAAGCAGTAAGTAGCCATGCGCTCAAACGCGTGGTTAAGTGGCAGAAAGCTTATGGCTCTTTTCCCCCGCACACCAATCTCTTCAATTATAAGTGAGCTGCTGAATACATTGCTGATGATGTTATAATGAGACAGCATTACACCTTTAGGCGTACCGGTAGTGCCGGAAGTATAAAGTATAGTGGCTAGGTCAGATTCCTGAACCAGTTCACGGCACTGCTTTACCTGTTGTTCAGTTTCAGAGTCAACAGCTGCAAGCAGATCAGTCCAGGAGCGGGCGTCTGGTACTGGTTTAAAAGTAAATACTGCTTCTAAGGCTGGTAACTTGCTCTGGATACTGTTGATTTTTTGATAAAGTGCCTCATCGCCTACGAACACCATTTTTACACGGGCATCCTGAAGTATAAACTGAAGCTCGTTGTTGTTGATGTTTGGGTAAACTGGTACCGACACTGCTCCAATCTGCTGGATGGCCAGGTCTACCATCATCCACTCAGGGCAGTTGTGGCTGATAATGGCGATTTTGTCTCTGCCTTCTGTTGTGCCATCGCCTCTTGTAAAGCCTAGCTTAAGTAAGGCTGCACTGATTTGATTTACCTTATCGTAAACCTCCTGTGTGCTATACTTTTTCCATGCTCCGTCTTCTTTAGAGCAGAGCATGTCTTCCAACGGAAAAGCAGCCAATTGATAGGTAAGGCAGTCGAATAAGCGTTTCGGCTTATTTACCTGCACGGTAATCTGATTTTGCATTAGTATCTCTACTTAAACAAACCACACATCCTCCGGCGACAGCGAGACGTGTACCTTATCGCCCTTCTGATAGTGACGCTCTGTGGTTCTTATTTTCACTACATCATCCTGTAGCTGTACTTCAACTTCATAAAAGCTTCCAAAAAAGCCAGTACTATTTACTACGCCAGAAAGTGCCTTGTTTCCGTCCGCTACCAATTTTAGGCGCTCTGGCCGCACTAGAATGTTTTTGCCATCCGGATTCAAGCCAAGAAGCTGTGAGAAATTGCGGGTACTAACACTGCTCAGGCGGTTGTAGCTTCCAAAAAGGGCTGCAGTATACTCATCGACCGGATGTCGGTACACCTGCTCTGGCGTTCCGACCTGTACTAGCTGGCCTGCCTTAAGCACCAGAATTTCATCTGCCCAGGATAAGGTATCGTGCGGATCATGGGAGATAAGGGTACAGGTTATATCCAGCTCCTCGCCAATATCCCGGATCACTGACTTCAAAACATCCTTATGAGCTGTATCAAGGTTTGAAAAAGGCTCATCCAGCAGCAGGAGCTTAGGGGAGGTACTTAGCAGGCGGGCCATCGCAATTCGCTGCCTTTCGCCACCAGATAGTTGGTTTGTTTTTCTTGGCAACAGATGTGTTACGCGGCAAATATCATACAGCATATCAGCCCCTTCGTCTGTCAGGGTGTTGGCATACCTTAGTACCTGCTCTACCCTAAGAGAATGTGGCAGCTCGAAGTGCTGTGACAGGTAAGTTATACCCGGGTGGCCCGGCACGAGCTTGTCTACTGGGCCAATTACTCTTCTGTTTTCGAAACGAACCTGGCCTGCTGTTGGCTGCACTAGCCCTGCAATGGTTTTTAACAGAGTGCTTTTGCCGGAGCCTGTCTCTCCAGTGATAGCGATATTTTGAAACTCCTGCTGGGTGAAACTGATGTCGTTCAGTACGGATTTGCCTGCTTCCTCAACACAGATGCCAGCTACTTCTAAAAAGCTCATTAATTCAGATAAGGCAATAAAATATGGATTGCTTTTAAACAGGTTCTGCGCCCTCGATAAAGCTTGATAGCTTTTGCAGTTACAGTGTTAAGTACGACAGCCGATGGTTTTCAATATTAAGGTATACCTGCTATAAGCAAGCTTCAGAACCGAATACAAAGGTACTGGAAAACATTTTAAAGATGGCGATTTCATCGGCTACCTGGACCTTATAGAGGAAAACACTTACCGCGAATCTGCCGTGGTAATGGAAGATGCAGAGGTTTACATTATCTCGAAAGAAGATTTCTTCCTGCTGCTTCACAACAACTGTTTAGTAGCCAATCAGTTCATCAAGATTTTATCTGATAACCTGGCTGAAAGAGAGGAGAGACTTTCAAAATTGGCTTACAACTCGGTAAGAAAGAGAGTAGCAGATGCGCTGCTATTCGTTGAGAAGTAGTATGCCCCTAAGTCTCTGCATTCTGGAGCGCAGGTAACTATTTCGCGGGAAGACCTTGCAAGTATAGTGGGTGCCTCTAAAGAAACAGTTATCCGAACCCTGGCTGATTTCAAAGACGGAAACCTGATTAAGAGCCAGGGCAGCAAGATTACGGAAGGTAAGAAATTAAACCATCCATTTAACGCTGATTATTTGAAAGCCCCAACCAAGTATAAAAGGATACTTGGCTGGGGCTTTCGGTTTACTGTACTACCTTCTTCTACGGATGAATCAAAAGCATTTTGTATTTGAAATCAATTCTTTGAGAGCTGCTGAGCTATAAAGAACGTCACTTCCTGAAAATAATATGAACAGCTTTGCTACTTGAACTGTTGCTGTTCTTTCGATAACAAATCGGTTAGTGTTGGTACATGCTTTTAGTAAAAGAATTATGAAGCTTTTGAGGTTCTTGAAAATTATTTAACACAAGAGAAACCGGAAAGAACAGAGCTTTTCAAACTAAAGCTGTTATACTCGCAGCCAAAATGTAAGCTTACATCGAAGCCCCTTACCAATAAGCAATAGGAGAAACCATTGAATTACAAGAATTAAAATAGATAAAGATTGAAAAAGAATTTATTGCCGCTGGCCTTAGGCGGCTTAGGAATAGGAACAACGGAGTTTGTAATGATGGGGCTACTGCCTGACGTTGCTGCTGATTTCAATATCAGTATCCCGGAGGCGGGGCACATGATTTCAGCTTATGCGCTGGGTGTGGTGATTGGTGCTCCTTTACTGGTAGTGGCCAGCCGTAGCTTTGCGCCAAAGAAAATTCTTTGGACCCTGATGGTGGTGTTCACCCTCTTTAACGCCTTCTCGGCCTTCGCGCCTAGCAGCATGACACTGCTCTTTGCTCGCCTGATGGCCGGTCTGCCGCATGGGGCGTTTTTCGGGGTAGGTTCTGTGGTAGCCAGTCGGTTGGCCGAAAAAGGCAAAGAGGCTCAGGCCATTTCCTTCATGTTTGCCGGTCTTACCATTGCCAACTTGCTTACGGTGCCGCTCGGTACCTACATCGGCCACCACTACTCCTGGCGCTATACCTTTATCCTGATAACCCTGATTGGCTTAGCTACGCTGCTACTGATTCAACTATGGCTGCCGGCTCTTTCTGCTACTAAGCAGGGAAATGTACGCTCAGAGCTGGGTTTCTTTAAGAGCCGTGAAGCATGGCTGATCCTGTTAATTACAGCTATCGGTACAGGTGGTCTTTTTGCCTGGATCAGTTACATTGCTCCTCTGATGACTGAGGTTTCTGGCTTTGCACCCGACATGGTGCCGTACATCCTAATACTAGCTGGTTTTGGCATGGTGGTGGGTAACTTTGTAGGGGGCAGGTTAGCTGACAGGGTGAAGCCTGTAAAAGCTTGCCTCTTACTGCTGCTGTGTATGGCAAGTGCGCTGCTTATCATCTTCTTTGGCTCTGAGAGCAAAGCCGTTTCACTGGTTATGACCTTTGTAGCGGGTGGACTTTCACTGGCTATTGCAGCTCCTATACAGATCCTGATGATTAAGACTGCTAAGGGAGCTGAAATGCTTGGGGCAGCCACCACGCAGGCAGCCTTTAACATAGGTAATGCCTTAGGTGCATTCTTTGGCGGTCTGCCTATTGCTATGGGCTACGGGTATACTTCTCCTGAATTGGTAGGTGCACTAATGGCTACAGTAGGAGCCACTTTTGCTGTCATGCTCATGAAAAGGCAAAGTGCACAAAGCCAGCAGGTGGTGCAGGATGTGTATCAGGAGGAACTAGTTTGACATTCCCACCGCTAAAGCAGGTTGGATTCCTGGGCTACCTGGCTACTGCGACCGTATATCTCCCAAGCTGAAACGGTCTGCCCGACCGCCTTCTTTCTTATATTTCTAGCTGCGTTCACATCCCGGTGCAGGGCATGTTTGCTGCAGCAAAGGTAACAGCCGGCAAGTGCAGGCGGTAGAACATAGGGTAAGATCGAACCCAGCAAAAGTGAAAGGATGTCGCACCACATCCAGGGCGTCTTTGCCCACATCGACGCCCAGGTTCTGACAGAGTAAATTCTTCATAGCTGAAAGGGGCTTAAGTGGACAAAAAACATTCATCTTCCGGGCCTACACTCACTCATGCCTGCGGATGGGGTACTGTCCAGGCTTTTAAGATGAAGAGAAAGGGAAGGGCTTGCTTGGGGGCGACATCATCAAAGTGTCTAGTGCCAGGGCTTTCTCCTTCCCTTTCTGTTAGCTTACGTTTAAGAGCCTGATAAAATTGCACATACGCTTATACTGCCAAAGATATGAGTGCGAGGGCTTTCTTTGGCATTTACTCGTAAAAAAGTTGGCTCCTTTGGTTCTGTGCCTTAGTTACTATACAGGTCCAGATAATTTTCGAAAAGTGCGGCCCTATACTTTGGTAAAGTATAGGGCCGCACTTTTTGCTTTACATGATCGGAATAATTTGTATATTACTTATATCATGATATACCAATATATGCTGCCTTCCGAAACAACTTTATCTTACCATCTTGATCTTGCCCGTCGCACGATTTTTTCAGGGTGGCGTAGCCAAACCGAAAGCGAGGCTTACAGAGGGGGTATGCTGCAGGTAGCTGATCTTATAAGCAAAAATCATATCGAATACTGGCTCTACAATGCCTCAAAGTTTACGGCACCTGATCTAAGCGATCAGGCTTGGACATTAGAAGTACTTGGCCCGTTGCTCGCAGAGACGGAGCTGAAAAAGATAGCTGTATTGGTGCCGGAAGATGTATTTCTACAGGCTGTTGCCGAAGGGGTACGCAGTAAAGCAGAAAACATCTTCTACGGTAAGATCATTATGGAAAACTTTCTGGATCAGCAAAGCGCAGAAGACTGGCTATTATCAGGAAGCTAGTTTTTGCGGCAGATTGAAGGGGGAGAAACTTACACTTCAATGCTACGTTGAGCCTTCTGTTTACCAGTTAGTCACGAACTTACCTTTATCAAAACGTATGTTAGAGCGACGGGTGTACCGCATACCTAAAGCGGGTTCTATCAAAAACCTGAAACTACAGACAGAAACCCTAAGCCATCCTGGGGCAGACGAAGTATGCGTACAAGTAAAGGCGATAGGGTTAAACTTTGCTGACATCTTTGCTATACAAGGCCTTTACAGTGCCACCCCAAAAGGACCTTTTATCCCGGGACTAGAATTTTCAGGTGAGGTTATAGCAGTTGGAGAGAGGGTGGAGGAATGGAAAGTAGGAGACAGGGTGATGGGCGCAACAAAGTTTGGAGGCTATGCTTCGCACCTGAACATCAACCACCGTTACGTAATTCCGCTCCCAGGCAGTTGGAGCTTTGAGGAAGGAGCGGGTTTTCTGGTTCAGGGCTTGACAGCCTACTATGCGCTTAAAGAGCTGGGAAACCTGAAGAAAGGAATGACAGTGCTCATACACAGTGCTGCCGGTGGTGTGGGCATACTGGCCAACCGTATCTGTAAAAAGTATGGAGCCTACACCATAGGTAGTGTCGGGCGGGCTGACAAACTAGAATTCCTGCTTAATGAAGAGGCGTACAATGCTGTCATACTTCGTGACGGAAACTTCTATGATAAACTTAAGGTTACTTTAGGAGAGCGCCCACTGCACCTGATCATGGAGTGTATAGGAGGTAAAATCCTGAAGCAAGGTTGGCAGGCAATGGCTCCCATGGGCCGTATGGTGGTGTATGGTAATGCCAGCTTCACTAGCCATGGCTCTAGCCCAAACTACCCGAGGCTCATATGGAAGTTCCTGCGGCGACCCAAGATTGACCCCTTACGTTTGCCCACCGAAAACAAGTCACTAATGGGCTTTAACCTTATTTATCTTTATGAGCAAACAGATATGATGCACCAGCTTCTTGGAGAGTTACAGTCGCTGGACCTTAAGCCGCAGCATATTGGACATGTGTTTGCGTTTGAAGCCATGCATGATGCTATTCGTCTTTTTCAGCAGGGTAAAACTGTAGGAAAAGTAGTCCTAAGGGTTGGGGACTAAAACTCTAATGTCGATTAGTAGGTGCTGGTCGGTAGTTTGCTAGCATGTGCATCACGATAAACAAATATAACTACTGATTCAAGATTAAGGGGTTGTTAAGGTATGCTGGCTACAGGGTATAACTACTTCGGCAAAACACTTGGAGGACTATAAGTTAGGTTGCTACTCTACACCTTTATGGTGCCATCACTGGCAGCACTAGTTTCTAACAGTTGCGGTTTAGATAGTATTTATAACTATGTTCGTGTTAAATCGTAATCAATCTATCCTACATTAGCCCCATTCATGTCGACGAACTCGCTTTCTAGCTCACAGGAAGGAATTAGTATTCAGACTTTGCCTTTTCAGAAGATTTTTGAGGCACAGTCTGCATTAGTAGTGTTACTTTCCCCGGACCTTGTAATTCAAGGTGCTACGGACAATTATTTGCTGGAAACTTTTATGAAGCGGGAAGAGATCATTGGCCGGAACCTGTTTGAAGTATTTCCTGATAATCCTGATGCATCTGTAGCATCCACCACAAATTTGAAAGCTTCCTTTGATCAGGTCTTTGCTACCAGAAAGTCTCATAGAATGGATATTTTTCAATACGACATTCCTGACCCAAATAATCAGGGAAGCTTTATCGAACGTTTCTGGACTACTGTAAATACACCTGTTCTAAACGAGCAGGGGGAAATAATTTGTATTATACATGAGACCGCCAATGTTACAGATGAGGTAAAGGCCAGGCTTGAGCTAAAAGAAAGCCAGGAGAGGGAAAAAGTCGCTCTGGCTCAGGCAGAACAGCAGCGTTTAAGGTTAGAGCGATTGTTAGATCAGGCTCCAGCGGCCTTTGCTATGCTAGAGGGACCAGATCTGGTTTATAATGTGCTGAACAGCTCATACCAACAGCTCTTTCCAGGTCGGGAGATGCTAGGCTTACCACTGTTTGAAGCACTACCTGAGCTAATAACTTCACCCGTTTACCAGATAATCAATAATGTATATAACACAGGGGAAACGTTTGAGGGTAAGGAAGTTCTGATTCCGGTAGCAAGGTATGAAGGCCAGCCTGTAGAAGACATTTACTGGAACTTCATCTACCAGGCACTCTTTGATGCAGACGGCAAGGTGAACGGTGTTCTGATCTTTGCGCTGGATGTTACGGAATTTGTGGAAGCCCGTAAGCAGGTAGAGAAAAGTGCAGAGGCGCTCCAGGAGCTTAACCGTGAATTGGAGGAGCGTGTAGAGAGCAGAACACAGGAGTTGCGCACTGTACAGGCAGAGGTCCTGAATCAAAAGCAGCAGCTGGAAAGCATCTTTATGCAAGCTCCTGCAGCCATCTGTATCTTGGACGGTCCTGAACTTACCTACCAGTTAGTAAACCCTGGCTATCAGCAAATATTTCCGGGAAGGGACTTGTTAGGGAAGCCTTTGATGGAGGCACTGCCTGAGTTACAAGGAACAACCATTCCTGACCTTCTTCATAATGTGTATCAAACAGGTGAGACCTATATAGCAGAGGAGTTACACCTGATGCTGGCACGCCATGAGGATGGCCCTCTGGAGGAAATGTTTTGGACCTTTACCTACCAGGCCCGCTATAACAGCGAAGGTGCTGTGGATGGTATCCTGGTTTATGCGCATGAAGTTACTAGCCAGGTAGAAGTACGGAAAGCTATAGAGGCCAGTGCCCGCCAGCTACAGCTTGTTACGGATTCGCTGCCTGTGCTGATTTCTTACCTGGACAAAGATGAACGGTACCGTTTTGTAAACCGCGCTTACGAAGGGTGGTTTAACCTAAAGGTAGAGGACGTTTTGAATAAAACTGCCGTGGAGGTTGTAGGGGAGAAGGCCTATAAAACAGTAGAGGGGTATATAAAAAGGGCGCTCGCCGGTGAACAGCTTACTTATGAGCTTGCTATGCCCTATAACCAGGGGCTGCGGCATACACGAACTAATTTTGTGCCGGATATAAGAGATGGAAAAGTAGCTGGTTTCTTTGCATTAGTGTCAGATGTTACAGACCAGGTAGAAGCTCGGATAACCTTAGAAAAAAGGGAGAAAGAGGCCCAGATGATGGCGGAAAAATTAGCCACAGCAAACGAGGAGCTTCTTAAAGCCAACGCTGAGCTTGGTGTCGCCAACAAACGTCTTATCCATATAAACACCGATCTTGATAACTTCATCTATACTGCCTCCCATGATCTGAAAGCGCCTATCTCTAACATAGAAATGCTTATGGAGGAGCTGCTGGTTGAGTTACCTGACGAAACTTTAAAGCAGCAGGAAGTAAAGAGCATGATAGGCATGATGAAGGGAGCCATAGCTCGTTTCAAAAAAACCATAGCCAGCCTGACAGAGATATCAAAGCTGCAGCAGGATAGTTTTAGTAATGCAGAGAAGGTAAATGTAGAGGAGGTAGTAACAGATGTAAGGCTTGACCTTGAGCAGCTGATTGCTAAATCTGAGGTTCATATAGAGACGGATGTAAAAGGCTGTATTACGGAGTCTTTTTCTGAAAAAAACCTGCGCAGCATCATTTACAACCTCTTGTCAAACTCTATCAAGTACAGTCACCCGGATAGAAAGCCAGTGGTAAGAATTACTTGCCATGAAGAACGTGAGTTTTTTGTACTTAAGGTACAGGATAATGGCTTAGGTTTGTCACCAGCCCAGCAGGGTAAACTCTTCTCAATGTTCAGGCGCTTCCACGATCATGTGGAGGGATCTGGCGTAGGACTCTATATGGTAAAAAGAATAGTAGATAATGCAGGAGGCAAAATTGAGGTGGAAAGCGAGGAAGGGAAAGGCACTTCTTTCAGTGTATACTTTAGAAAGTAGAGCACGATCACTTCATCCTTTTAATCTAGAAATCCTGTTTTTGACGAGTCAGGTTTCACCAGATGGGCACGACTCTGGAGACGGAGCAGTAAGTATGGTATAGTAGGAGAAAGAGTGCTCATAAATAGGAATGACACCTTTTGTTGAAAAGGCGTCATTCCTATAAAATCGGTTTTATCAGCACAAATATCAAGCTTCAATCTTACCCATTACCGTCAACTGCTCAAGTGTAGGGTTAACACTTCCACCCTCTGGCTCCAGCGTTACGGCAAATGCCTGTGCTGATTTAATTGGCTTCATTTTCAGCATTGTTACCTGGTTGCCGCTGGTAGGTATGAGTCCTGCATCAACAGGTGTTCCCTCATCTAAGGCCCAGAGTTGGTACTGCATGCCCGAAGGTGGTGCCGGCAGGCTTACTTTATCGATATATACTTCCTGTTTCTGCGGGTGCCAATATACTATGGCATTCGCGCCAGGATGCGCTTTTACGCCTTGCAGCTTAACAGACTGGTAGCTTGGGTCGCGGAGAATAGCCAGCACTTGCTCTAGTTGCTGAGTTCTGAGCGAGGTGTTTTGCATATTCTGCGCCAGGAGCTGTTCAGAGGAAACAGCTGTTGCCAAACGCTGTTCAGCGTCCTGCCACTTTGTATAGAAGTGGTAGCTTAACATGCCTGAAATCAGGAACAGCACGATACTGGCAGCAAACATCCACTTATACGGAGACGTTTCTTCCTCCAGTGGCAAGGTATAAGAAACAGTTTCCGGGTCCTCTTCAAAGGCAGTTGTCGTTGCCCCTGAACCCTCGATAGGTTGAAGCCTGCTTAAGATTCTGTTCTTTAATTCCGGCCTTGGTGGCACTGCATGCACTTGGGCATAATATTCCATTGCCGAGCACGCTTCGTCCAACGCTGCCCGAACTTCAGGAGAGCTCGCAGCACGTAATTCTACCTCTTCACGCTCCGCCTGTATAAGACCACCGGCTGCATAAAGCTCAAGAACTCCAGATGCTATGTATTCTTCGTTAGACACTACCCTTAAACAATTTTGATAAAAATTTAACTGCACTGCGTGCTCTGGTTTTCACCGTACCCAGTGGAATATTGTATTCTTCTGCGATTTCATTTTGTGTCATTCCCTCAAAATACATGAGGTTGATGATTGTTTGTTGCTCAGGGCTTAGTTTTTCAACGACCTCCCTAACCCCTATATGATCAGGGTTAAAAGCGCTGCTGCTAAAATTTACTTGGGACCCTGATAAGGAATTTGTGGATCCCTTCATGCGGTATTCTTTTGAGCGGAGCTTATCGATCGCCAGGTTTCTGCCAACGTTTAGCATCCAGGTAAAAAGCCTGCCCTTTTTTTCATCGTATTTGTCAAAAGACTTCCATATTTTTATAAAAGTCTCTTGCAGCACATCCTCAGCTACTTCCTCGGTTTTTACAATCTGCAAGATAACACCGTATAGTGTGGCACTATACATGTCGTAGAGTAAAGAAACTGCAGCGTTATCCCTGGCGCGTAAACGAGCAATCAGGTCTTCTTCGCTAGTTTTTTGTGTCGTATTATCCGCCAAGGAAGCTAAACAGTTTGTAACCCAACCCTATGATAGAGTTTATCAAAATTAAGAGTATTTCTGAATTTCACTAACTGCAAATTATTCAAAAGGTTGTAGTTATAGCCTTATTTAAATTGCCTATACACAGATAATCTGTGCACCGCCATAAAATGATGAAAACAGCTACTAGGTTTAGTGAAAGCAACTATACTACTGACCTTTCTGGTAAGATATGAAAAAAGAGCTACAAGTGCAGCTCTCCTTTCAAACTATGAATCATGGGAAAACTATTCGAAGAGCGACACAATTTGCGCTACCTGTTCTTTAGTTAGAGGTTCGTCGAAAGCACCTGTAGCGATAGCAGTAGAGTAACCATCCCCAACAGTTGAAACGTCATTAATTCCGCCCTGCATGAGGTTGTCTTCTCCGGCATAAACAGGCTGAGCTCCGGCTGGAACGTTACTGTTATCACCTGCTCCTACTATCCATCCTAAATTGCCACGCATACGTCTGATATGGGCTGCATGCCGCGCCTCTACAGAGTGTATCTGCAAGGCAGCTGTGAGCACCGTGTCGTTGTTTATCAGGTTAGGGGCCTGTCCTTTATATGCTCTAACTCCTGTATCTTCGAAGGCCTGCGCAAGAGTCAGGAAAGTCTGGTAGTTTGTGTTCCAGTCAGGGAAGTTCTTACCAAAGTTGAAGGTAGGCTCGCTTATCGGTGTGCCGTTCAGGCTTTGGATGGTGGCAATGAGCAAGTCTACGTGAGCTGCTTCGTGCATCTGTATCTTCTCGATAGCGGCTCTTGCTGTGCCATCTGTGATAAGTCCTGATGCTGCCAGGGCCTGTGTGTAGAAGTTGCGCTCCAGGTACTCAAGCTTCAGTGCGAAGTTTAAAACCTCCAATACCATGCTGTTGCTCTGGCCGTATGCCTTCTGGAAAACCGAACCCAGGGCAAAGGGAATAGCCGCCAGCGCTGTTTTCTTTCCTATGCTGCCGAGGCTTTTAAACGCATGTCTTCTTGAGTCCATACGAGAGTATACTTCCGGATCAGCTTTTTCTATCTCTTCAATAATGTTAAATATGTTCATGGCTTGGTCTCCTTACTGTGGTAAATTGTTTGCAGAAATTTTTGTCTTGATGAAAGGTGCGGCTGCCTGAAGTACATCAGTAGGCATCATGGCAGGATCAAGGCCTTGGCTGTTTGCTGTATCTGAGAAAGTGCCGTTTTGGATCAAATCTCGAATCACAGCGGCATGTCTCGCCTCTACAGAAACAATTTTACCTGCTAAGGTCAGTAAACCAGCATCCTCCAAGAGTTTGCCAGCACCGTTATAAGCGGCTACTCCCAGATCCTCAAAAGTGCGGGCTGTGGTTAGAATACTGTTCTTGTCGTTAAAATTTACGGCTGAGAAGTCAACCTCAAGGTCAGGAATGGCTGCGCTTCCCAGTGCTGCTTTTAAGAAGTCTCTGTGGATGCCTTCATGCCCCTTCAGATCCTGCATAATTTGCTGCTCGGTCTGGTTAAACATGTTCAGGGAGCGTGCAACTACTTCAGCATAATAGGCTGCCTCCAATTGCTCCAGTGCATAAGCGTAATTAAGTATTCCCGTATCGCCTGAACCCAGATCAACGGTTTCAGGGTCAGTAGGCATCATTTCATCATCGTCGTCGTTGCACGAGGTAAAAGCCAGTAGCAACGTTGTTGCGGCGGCTGTAGCACCTGCATAGCGGAAAAATTTGCGGCGCTGCATCGGCCCCAGTAGCTCGATTGAAGAGTTGTCGCCTTTTTCCGAAGGTTGTTCTTGTAGTTTTTTCATAACCAATTTGTTACAGTAATAATAAGATGAGATTTACCACAGGTAGACCTGCTAGCCTGTTGAATTGAAAGACCTACGAAGTGTAGTTACAGTGCGGATTTAGGTAGTTTGAAAATATTTTAGAGAAGTTTGGGTTTAGGCTGCGTTTTGCTTTACCTCCTCCTGCCTTTTCTCAGGCTGCGCCGGATGTTCTTTTCCTGCTACCGTGTTTTCGATGTCGCTTTTTATTTCCTTGGAGGCATCCTTAAACTCTCTTATGCCACGTCCAAACCCTTTTGCTAATTCTGGAATGCGCTTTGCGCCAAAAAGTAAAAGAAGAGCTACTATGATCAAGACTACTTCTGTGCCTCCCAAGCCTCCCACAAATAATAAAATGCTGTTGCTATCCATAGTTGTAAATTTTAAAATGAGCAATACAAACGAGCGGGAGACAAATCCGGATTGGTAGCCCAGAAGATTTCTTTTTGCTGTTGCTCCATCAGAAAGGCAGAACTGTTTAATCAATGTTGTATTTTGGTCTGCTAACTTTGAAGTATGTTTGATTTTCGCCTTAAGGTTTTTTACACCGTTGCCCAAAAGCTTAGCTTCACAAAGGCTGCGCAGGCTCTCTTTATTAGCCAGCCTGCTGTTACCAAACACATTCGGGAACTGGAGCAGCACCTGGGGGTAGGGCTTTTCAGGCGCAATGGCAATAGCATATCACTTACAGCTGCAGGGCAGTTGCTGATGCAACACGCCCAGAAGATAGCCGAGGCGTATGCACTGCTGGAGAACGAAATGGCACAGTTCAGTAGTACGGCAGGCGGCCACCTGCGTATCGGGGCAAGCACAACGTTGGCGCAGTATGTACTGCCTGGTATCCTGGCACGGTTCAAAACTGCGCACCCATCGGTAGATGTTAGCTTTATCACAGGTAACAGTGAGCAGATAGAGCAGCGGCTGATGCAGGAGAAACTGGACCTGGGAGTAGTGGAGGGAAATTCACATCACCCCCAGATTATGTATGAGCCTTTTTCCAGGGATGAAATTGTGCTGGTAGCCAGAACTGGCAGCAGGCAGTCGCGCAAAGCTGAGATACAGCCTGCAGAGCTGCTTGAGATGCCACTGGTGTTACGGGAACAGGGGTCTGGCACCCGCGATGTGCTGCTGGAGTCCTTGTCTGAGGCAGGATTGCACGCTAAGGACCTGAAAGCAGAACTAATGCTGGAAAGCTCCGAAAGTATAAAACAATACCTTTTACATGCTGATTGTGCTGCGTTTCTTTCTGTGCATTCTGTGGCCCGGGAGCTGCGGCAGCGGGAGTTAACCGTTATAGACATCAAAGGGCTTGAAATTTACCGCACCTTTCAGTTCATCACCCTTCGTGGTCAAAGTTCCTCTTTAGCAGAGCAATTTCGTAAATTCTGCCTACGCCATTATAACCTCAGGTAATAACGCATCACTTTTTATGATTAGCTACTGGTATAGGTACTGACGTACTTTGTATCATGGACGCTGAGAATAAGGCAATAGAAACAACAAGGGGTGGAGGTTTTGAAGCAGGGGAGAAGCCTTCTTTTATCAGAAGACCTAGCACCCGCCAATTTATCTTCCTGTTACTTCTCTTGCTTTGCCTTACACCGCTGGTTGGTCCGCCACTGGCCCTTTTATTGGGGTTTGTAATGGCGCAAACAATTGGTCATCCCTTTCTGAAACTAAACCACAAGGCAACGCACTGGCTGCTGCAGACCTCTGTGGTAGGGCTGGGCTTCGGCATGAACGCGCATAGTGCACTTCAGGCTGGAAGGGAAGGAGTGCTGCTTACTATTGCCTCCATTGCAGGTACTTTGGCGCTGGGTGCGCTGTTGGGTCGCTGGCTACACATCGAGCGGAAAACTTCTCAGCTTATCTCCTCAGGTACGGCTATCTGTGGTGGTAGTGCTATCGCGGCCATGTCCCCGGTTATCCGTGCCGGAGAGCAGCAGATATCGGTAGCATTGGGTGTTGTGTTTATCCTCAATTCTATTGCTCTCTTTACTTTTCCGGTGGTGGGGCACTGGCTGGATCTTACGCAAACACAGTTTGGGCTGTGGTGTGCTATCGCCATACACGATACCAGCTCAGTGGTAGGAGCAGCCAGTAAATATGGAGCAGAAGCTCTTGAAATTGCCACCACCGTTAAACTCGCGCGGGCACTGTGGATCATACCGGTAGCGCTGGGTGCAAGACTGGTATCTAAGAGTGGCGCAGGAAAAGTTAAAGTTCCATATTTTATCGGGCTGTTTATTTTAGCGATGTTAGCCAATACCTACCTGCCAGCTGTACAGGAGTATGGTCGTTATGCAGTAGGCATCGCCAAGACGGGCCTAACACTCACACTCTTCCTGATTGGTGCTGGCTTGTCGCGCCAAGCGTTACGATCGGTAGGGGTAAGGCCTCTTTTACAGGGGGGAGTGTTGTGGGGGGTAATTTCGCTTGCCTCGCTGTGGGCCATTATAGAGATAAGCTTTTAGCTCCGTCTGCTTACCTGATTTTGTAGAATAAGTACACTTCAGGCACATGTTTGGCTCTTACTCATAAGGTTTCCCGAGCATTACGATATCAAGCTCTGCCTGAACACCTTTTAGCTTAATAGTAGCTTTAGGAGGCTCCAACGGCTGAGGGTTTGTTAATTTCCATGCATCGGCAGAAACTACAAAGCTGTTGTTTAGTTGCCTAGTGGCTGATTGCAGGCGGGCGGCTATGTTTACAGGCAAACCCATCACTGCCAGGTTCCTGTTTAACCCCAAACCTGTGTTTCCTACTATAACCCTGCCAACGTGCAGACCAATGCCCACTTCCGCACGGTAGTTAAAGTATGGTTTCAGATAGCCTTCGTTAAGCATCTTAACATCCTCCAGTATTTTAAGTCCGGTCTCTACGGCAGCCTGAGTAGCAATCGGAAGCTTTTCTTCGAGGCCAAACACGGCGTACAAGCTGTCACCTCCTGTTTCCAATATCTTGCCCCGGCTGTTTTCCTCAATCTCTTTTTGGAACAAACGGAACAGGCGGCGCAGCATGTGCATGACATCAAAAGGGGAATGAAACTCCATAAAAGGGGTAAAATTCCTGATGTCGAGGAAGAAAAGAGCCAGCTCCCGCTCTTCGCCAATTTTCTTTATACCTTCTGTCGTTTCGGTGCCTACGTAAAGGCACAGGTCATCATCGTCCCTGATGATGCGTTGAACACTAACAGGCTCCCCCTTCACCTTTGTTTGGCAGGCGAGGCGAATACCGGCAGGAAAGCTCATCTTCTCCCTTAGTTCCAGCTCTCTTCTGGTGGGTGAGCTGAGTAACTCTTCCCCTTCCTGAACAAGTATGCGGCAGGTGGAGCATTTGCCCTGGCCGCCGCATACATGGTAGTGCGGTATGCCAGCTGCCAGGGAGGCTCTTAAGACCGACTGCCCTTCCTGTACCCTCACCGGGCGATCACCGATGAGGTTTATCGTGTATTCATTTCTGGTGTTCATCAGCATTTCAGTTGACTCATCCACTTATACTTGCTGTGGAAGTATAGGGTGCGTTAACCTAGCATCCAGTGCTCCTAAAGTGACTTTATGATGTTACTGGTTGACTTCTACCACAATAATTTATGTGCTGGTAAAGCTTATGCTTACGATAGTACTGCCTATTAATTCTATGATGAAGGTTCGAGCCGTTTTTTGAGGTGGAGTAAAGTATAAAGTTCGTTCAAGAAGCAAACTTAAGTTAACAGTTTGGTAGTGAAAGGAATTAGTTTATACCTTTGTGCTCATCAAGAACCAATGACAAAACAGCAACACATATTGCCATTCCCATTCTACAACGATTATTACACACGGGTGTATGTCTGGGAAAGGTATGCGCATTGCTGTACTGCATAACGTTGTAAGTAATAACACTTCTATACCATAAGCCCAGGCATTCGCCTGGGCTTTTTTTATTTCTAAGATTTTACAAACAAACATTTCCGATGGAAGCATTAAAAGAGAATGTAGAGATTTTTCTGCCTGAAAATGGACTGGAGCAAAAGCTGGAACAGGCCGAGCGGGAAAACCGCAAACTAGTTATTAAACTGGGTTTTGACCCAACGGCACCCGACCTGCACCTGGGGCATGCTATTGTACTGAAGAAGCTGAAGCAGTTCCAGGACCTAGGACACCGTATAGTGATCGTTATCGGCAGCTTTACGGCCCGTATCGGAGACCCGACTGGCAAGAATAAGTCACGGCCGCCGCTCACTAAGGAAGATGTTGCAGCCAATGCGCAGACTTACGTGAACCAGCTGTCTAAAATACTTGATGTAGACCGTTGCGAGATCGTGTACAATTCGCAGTGGTTAGACAGTCTGCAGCTATCTGAAATGATACAGCTGCTTTCGAAGGTGACGGTAGCGCAGATTATGCACCGCACTGACTTTAGTAAGCGCTTTCAGGAGAACACGCCAATCGCTATGCACGAGCTCATTTACCCGATCATGCAGGGCTTTGACTCGGTTAAGATACAGGCTGATATAGAGATGGGCGGAACCGATCAGCTTTTCAACTGTACTATGGGGCGGCAGCTGCAGGAAACAGAAGGAATGTCTTCCCAGATCGTGATGTGCATGCCTTTGCTGCGCGGAACCGACGGCCACGAGAAGATGAGCAAATCGCTCAACAACATCATCGGGCTCACAGATGAGCCAAACGAGATGTTCGGCAAGGTTATGTCGATACCAGATGCTTTGCTGCCCGACTACCTGCAACTGGTGGCTGATTTTAGCCAGGCGGAAAAACAGGAGTGGCAAAACCGGCTGGCACAGGGCGAGAACCCGATGGCGCTGAAGAAAGCTATCGCCAGCAATGTAGTAAGGCAATACCATAATGAGAAGGTGGCTGCTAAGGCTACTGAGTTCTTTGAGCAGCGCTTCCAGAACAAGTCCTTTCAGGAGAAGAACTTTACGCCAGTTAGCCTAGATGATCTGGGTTGTGATGAAAGCGAGATAGCTATGATAGACCTGTGTAAATTATTGCTACCTCAGGAAAGCAAAGCTAATATCAGGAGGTTGATAGAAGGGGGAGGCGTAACCGTAAACGATGAGAAAGTAGCTGTTGCACTGATGAAGGTAGAGCTAAAAACTGCCACCAAAATAAGGTTGGGCAAGCGACATTATTTTGAGCTGATGTAAAGTTTAGCAGAATTATCTAAAAGGCCACGCAGAGATAAAACTGCGTGGCCTTTCAATATTTGCTGATGCTATAGTTGATGCTATACTAAAGCGTTATCACTTCACCATCCTGAGGTATGGTGAGCTTATCTGTCCCTATGTTTAGCTCCTCTGCCTTCTGGTGTAGCGAAACCCTTGTAGTACGGCAATGATCAAGGGCATCCATGTGTACAGCTATCACTCTGGCTTCTCCGCTATCTTTGATCAAGGCCATGGTTTGTTCTTCGTCCATCAGGATAGGCGTTGATTCAAAACCAGGGAAGGCAGCGCCGCCAGAGTTGGTGATTATGTAATCCGGTTTATACTTCTGAATAGCCTGGTCTATTTCTTCTATCCAAATACTATCGCCCACGATGTATAGCGTAGGCTGATTCTCAGCCTGGAGTACAAAGCCAGAAACAATGCCCATCTGCTTCAAAATCTCACCGCTGCCATGCTCGCCCCCTGTTCTGTGAATGGTAATGCCGTTCCACACTTTGCTTTCCTCCACCGTTTCGGCATTGGTGAAGCCTTCTTTTTGAAAGAATTCCTGGTCGGCAGGTTGATTGAAAAGTTTTATACTTTTATCCAGCGTCTGGCTAGCCACCTGGTCGAAGTGGTCAGGGTGCGTATGCGTTACCAGCACCAGGTCAAGGTCTTTTGTAAGCTCTTCTATAGAGATAGGTAGGTCAACCATCGGGTTTCTTGCCTTGCCTGCCAGCGGGTCGAAAGACTCCTTAGGCATCAGCATAGGGTCTACCAATATTTTCTTGCCGGCATAGTTTATTACCAGCGTCGCATTCCTAACTAATTGTATACTTGCACTTGTTGCCATATCGTACTGATTTTTATTTCTTGATTTCAATACAAAAGTAAGGGCACTGCTCTTGTGCTTAGCTACCAATGCTTTCTGACTTGCTACCATTTTGATAATACAGCAGGAAAGCAGAAGTGGTTTGACCGGTCTGTGTCTTAAAGAAGCGCATCAGGTGGTTGGGCTCCGAAAAGTTAAGCTCATGCGCTATATCGGCTACCGTTAGGTCAGAGTGTATAAGGTAATTCTTGATTTCGAAGAGCAGCCGCTGTTTTAATAAGTGTGTAGCTGTTACATTAAACTGAGCCTGTACAGCTTTGTTAAGTGTAATCCTGCTTATACCCAACAACGAAGTATACTCACTGATTCGCTGCTTCTCCTTAATGTGTAGCTCCAGCAATTTCTTAAACTGATAGGCATAGTTGTTCTCCGGCTTATCAAGTGGAAGGTGGTTGTGCTGAGCATAATCCCTGTTGAACTTCAGCAACAGGTAATAGAGGAGGGAGCGGATGAGATGCTCACTATCCGGGTTGGCCTCTTTCAGTTCGGTGTGTATTTCGGTAAGTGTGCTGCAGGCTTTATGTATGTACTCAGCCGACACGTTCATGCTTAGCGGGTAGTCCAACTGGTAAAAGTATAGCAGCCGGTACGTGAACAGCTTATCAGCAAAAAAGTCGTTGAGAAAGTCTTCTTGAAAGATAAGAAACGTGAAGTCTAGGTGGTCTGGGTCCAGCTTCCACTGCCGTTTCTGGAAGGGGGAAATAAAGACAATAGAATTATCGCTGAGGTTGATATTTTGCTGGTTTAACCCAACGTGCCCTTTCGCTTTTCTGAAAATCAGAATCTCGAAATAATCTGTGTTGTAAGCTTCTGTATTGGTGTAGGCGTGTTTTATTTCCTCTCCAGAGCCAACCCGAAGCAGGACTTCTACACCGCACTTCGTTTTATCAAATTTTATTGTTCTCAAGGATTGGGACTTTTTCTGATATACGATGTGTGGAGTGGTGAAATCATATTGAACGTGTCCATGTCTGCGGCGGCGAATGAGATATAGCCAAAGCCTAAATTATGGACCTTGTTGTATAATGTTTTATTCCTTTTTTAAGAAGTATTTGAAGCCTTTTGGAGTTTGAATGTTCATATTATTTTCTTCTACGTTCGATAATAAATATTCAAATTCTCGGGTACTTCCATTAAAGTAGGGCATGATTACTTTAAGACGGGAACCATTATATATCCATTCAAACTCACTATCATTTATGCCACCACCACTTGTAGTGTTTCCTTTATTATTTTTATAAAGGATGAACCCATCACTATAGGTGTGTTCTAATAATGAATATGCGCCGTTATAAGATCTGCTACCATCATCTAATAATTGATATTCATATTTCTACTGTCCAAGGATACTTGATGTAGGGTCAACTTTTTCTTTTTCACACGAGAATAAGAATCCTACTGAAATGAACATTAACCAAAGTGCTTTTTTCATAAATCCAAGTTTTGAATATTATACAATGGCTTCGCATACCAGCACGTGCCGGATGTTTGTAACGAGGTTTCTAAAGTAGACAAATTATTCTTTTACCTGAGTCGTTTCTTAGAAAGCAAAATGCAGGCATGGCTGGTATGCAGTGTTACCGGCTGGTGCTATTAACTTGATTGCATACTTTGTTTAAGGCATCAACATTAGTGTGCTATCTAAGCATTAATATTTCACTACAACTTTTCCAATGGTTTTGCTGCTTTCTAATAAACGATGGGCTTCTTTTATATTTTCGGCGGTCAAGCCTTCAAGTGTGGTATTAAGTGTCGGTTGTAAGATGCCATCATCCAGCAGTTGTGCAATTTTATTTAGAATGTGGTGCTGCTCTATCATGTCTTCTGTTTGATACATAGAACGTGTAAACATCAGCTCCCAATAAAAGCTTACACTCTTTCTTTTTAGCTGCTGCAATTTTACAGGTTCTGTAGGGTCGCTGATACAACCTACCTTTCCCAGCGGTTTGATGAGTTCTACTATGGCCTCCCAATATTGATTCAGGTCTACAAAGTCTACAATATAGTCTACCTGTTCAAAGCCAATGTTTTTTACCTCACTAACAAGGTTACTGTGGTTGACTACATGATCTGCCCCCATTTTTTTGCACCAATCGATGGTAACGTCCCTTGAAGCGGTGGCAATAACGGTTAACCCCAACAACTTTTTAGCCAGTTGGATGGCAACTGATCCAACACCTCCTGCACCGCCAATAATAAGAATAGTTTTGCCTGCATCTTTTTCTTTACTCAATTGAAAATGGTCAAAGAACAGTTCGTAGGCAGTAAGGGAAGTAAGCGGCATGGCGGCAGCTTGTTCAATGCTTAAGTTTTTCGGGGCAAATCCCACAATGCGTTCGTCCACTAACTGATACTCCTGGTTAGATCCCTCTCTTGTAAGGTCTCCTGCATAAAATACCCTGTCACCTTTCTTGAAAAGGGTAACTTTATCGCCGGTAGCTTCTACTGTACCCATGGCATCCCAACCAATGACCTTAGGAGTATCCTGTTGCTTGTCTTTCAGGCTGTTTCTCCTTATTTTATAATCTACAGGGTTGACCGATATAGCTTCAACTTTTACCAAAATGTCTTTCCCTTTGGCAGTTGGTATTTCTTTTTCAAACTCAATATAACTATTTGCTTCATCAATGGGTAATGACGTTTTAAATCCAATTGCTTTCATATTCTGTATTATGACCGTTGATTTCTACCTAACAATCTCATTTGAAACTGTTATTATAAATTTACGAAATCTTATTTAAACGGGTGAAGCGTCAAAGCACTTACGGGTAACGGTTCATCTATGGACAGTAGCGGAATAGAAGCAAAGCCTTTTGATTTACTACTTCACCCGCTATTACCCATACACATTGTTATCGGTTCGGGCTTTTATTCAAACTACTATTCAATTTCATCGTCAGCCTCATAATCATCGGTCTGATAAATCTATAGGCAAGAATTCCAATAGCTGCCAGTATGAGTATAAAAGCGGTAGGCAATATTGCTCCAAAGGTGTAGGTCATGCCAAGAATGAAGCCTAAGATGAACTCAGCGTAATATATGGGAATAATAAGACTAAGCACTAGTATGATGTAAGGAATATTGTCTAAAAAGGCGCTGTATCCATTCGTGAATGAAGTTGCTATTAAAACCCCTAAGCCCAAACCTGTTAAAAAAAGCCTTAAAGCCTGTCTTTGTAGATTGTTCGTTTGCTGAACCTGTGAAGATTGTTTGCCAATTCTCTTTTCCGTCCTACCTATAAGAAACCATGTAAGAATAGGAAGTATTAATCCGTTCCACCAGTTGGAGATTGCAGGCAGGTTTTGTTGTTGTAGAATATGATGACTGGCGACACCACCATGAAAATGCTCCCAAATAAGTAAGGAGAGAACAAAAATAGTTACAATACCTGTAAGAAGGACTTTAGTATTCGACCTGTTTTGTCTTCGAGCGATCTCTTGATTTATCATCATTTTCTATCTTCCTTTTGACTGACTGTCTGCTTGACCGGTCACGGTTTGACTAAGCGGCGGCAGAAGGCTGTCGGCCGAGGCTGACATTTAGGTGATGTTAGCTACTGTATTTCTTCAAATAGCCACTCTTTAGCAGAAAGCTTTCGGCATCCGACATCAAGATAATGTCCGCAATAGCTTGTTTCTTGTCTTTGGCATTGTTGTAATATGCCTCGCAAATTCTAAAACCTATGAAATAGGCTAAATCGGCTGGTCGGTTTGTTCGGTAGTCATACATCCAATTTGTGTCGCCGATGGCCTTCCCATTTTTGACATCTGTGTAGAATTCGTTCCATAACTCCCTTTCGTGTTCCAAACCGTAATCATATATGGCTTTGCTTTGCGTTATCCTGCCCAACATCAGGGAGGCGATAAAATCAGCCGCCCCTTCCACTATAGTTTGTTTCAGCAGGGATTCATCTGCATTATCTCCACCTGGCTGCTGTGTATGAACAGCTTCGTGGGCTACTACACCAATGATGTCACCTGTTTGGTTTCTTAGGACAAGCCTCATGAAATCATTCCTGTCAAACTCATTGAGGTTAACAGTTTGGTCGGCTGCTACAATCTCAGTTCCTATCAGAATCAATCCCTCTGAAGTTGTGCCACCTGTTCTCAAGGTTCCAATGGCAAAACACACGTCTGGCTGCCTAAAGGACGGGTAAAGTTCAAGAAGCTTATCAAAAGCAGGCTGTAGTTCGGATTTCCTGTTCTGCACGTCTTCGGTCAAGGATCTGATTGTTTTCCAGAACTCAGGCATAGTTCTCACCAGCTGAACATACTCTTTGGCTGTGAAATTTCTTAGCTGCAAGAACTCCTTGAAGTATGGACTTGCTTTATCCAGGTACAACTCCTGAAATGTTGAAACACTATCCGATGAGTGTTTCAAATGGTCATATGCCTTCCAGAAATTTTCTATGTCCTGCGTCTCAACTTTATAGCTAATATTATTTGATTTATCTATTGCATTAGGAACTTTAGAATGGGTGCAGCTTAAGGTGAGCAAGCCACCAAGTAAAATGCTACAGAGACTCCTTTTCATTTATAATCATTTATTGTAGCTACGGACTCGTACAGGCAACGGGTGAGGCATTAGCCGAACATGGTGCTTGTACTGTGTTGGCATTATTAATTTTTCTTTAAACCTTTCAAAACTACTCTGTTATTTTCTGGGTCAACAGTAGAATAAATGACCAAAATAGTATCTACTAATTTAACGGGTGGATTCCCTTTAATGCGATAGGTAGCATCTACACCTAAACTGCTGCCATTTATCTGAAGGGTAGTAGTGTACCTGTTCTTTATCTTTCAACTTATACACCTGCAGCAGAAATATCTTCAAGTATGAAGCAACAATCTCTTCAGATAAGCTGGTTGGCACTTTGTACTCCAGTAGCATTTTCTGCATCAGATCGTCGAGCAAGTCCACATCTGAGGTACTTAGGTGAAGCACCGGTTGCACGTTTATGTTATCGAAAATTCCATACTTGAGTAACAAGTTATCAACGCTCGCATCAACGGAAAATACAAACTCATTAAACTTCAACACAAAACCTTTGGTAGGCCCATCTTTATGTATTTGGTGTACATGGCTAGGCTGCTGTAAAAACAAGCAGGGACCCTTAAAGGTGTAGGGCTGAAAGTCTATAATATGTGTACCACTGCCTTCAGTTATCCAGATAATCTCATAATATGTGTGGCGGTGTGGAGCAATACGCCTGAGTCCCGCATCAGGTGAATCCTGGTAAGAAGCGCTGTAAAAGTCGCGGAATGTATTTTTTGCAAAGCTTTCTGCTTCAGTGTAGACAGGAATAATTGCGTTTGACTTCATCATAGTTTTATGTATTGCTGCGCGATTTGTAAAAATCTAAATCTACATGAGACTGTCTTAACAGGCTGAACCCATCTTATTTGTTTTGGCTGCGGAATTGTTCTGGTGTAAGCCTCGTGTGCTTTTTAAAAAAGCGGAAGAAATAAGCAGCATCAAGGTAACCCAGGTCAGCAGCGATCTGAGAAGCAGTTAAGCCGGAGTGCACTAACAGTCGTTGCGCTTCCAGTAACAAGCGTTCCTGCACCAGTTCATTGGTTGTCTTTCCCAGAGACTGCTTACAAACCTCTTTCAAATGCTTGGCAGTAACGTTCAGCTGATCTGCATATGCAGTAACTGGCAGGTGTTCTTTGTACTGTTGTTCTACCAATATTACAAACTTTTGTAACAAGGAGAGCTCTCCGCCCTGTACCTCTGCTACGTTTTCCTGGGCATGATAAATCCGTGTTAACCGGATCAGCAAAACATCCAGGTAGCGACTCAGCATTTCACTTCTCATCAACTCCTTACTTACATACTCTTGCTGCATTAACTGAAATGCCCTTACTAGTGCATGCTTTTCATCTGGTGTAACTGATAGAACTGGCTTATTGAGGAGGGTGTTAAAGAAAGGGAAGCTAAAGAGCTCTTTGTGTGGAAACTCCCTGAGGTAAAATTCTGGAGTGAAGAAAGCTACAAAGCCATCAGCATCATCAGAAAGCTCCCAACTGTGTACCTGGCCTGGTGCCATAAAGAACACTGTATCTGGCTCTACCTCATACTTTTTAAAGTCGATTGTATGTGTCCCTTTGCCTTGGGTTATCAGGAGAACAATATAAAAGCTATGCTTGTGAGGCTCACGGATAAAAAGGTGCTCCTGTAGATGCGCTGCAAAAGAACTCAGGTAAAAGTACTGCTCTTTTTGTGCCTGAGCATTGAAATCCTGAATCTGATAGACGGGCAATTGTGGCTTTGGCATGTGCTTTACCTTGTTATCAGTAAAGCTAATAAAGATGCGGAAGAAATATAAATGAACCTGTCCGAGACGTACGGCTACTTCAAAAGCAACACTGCAAAGCAGGTATGATTTTACTGCGCTAAGAATGCCAGGCTAGTATGCAAAGCATGTTCTGAGCTAGCTTTTTCGTATACTTGGCCAGGAGCTAAGTATAAAGGCGGTTGTGTACTAACTTGAAAAAAGCTTTATTCACTGCTTCGGTACAAAAAGTACAGTTAAACGGACTTTTTGTACCGTAAAGAAGCTAAGTATACCTAGTATATTTGCGTTATAGATTAACAAGCAAGTTAAAAACATGAGTCAGCGAAAGTCGATGTTGTATGGTGTCCTTACAATGAAATGCCCCAGATGCCGGGAGGGAAGAATGTTCTCTTCACCGACCTATAGCACAAGTTTTTCGGATATGAACAAGAGCTGCCCTTGCTGCGGACAAGATCTGGAGCAGGAGGTAGGGTACTATTATGGAGCAATGTATGTTAGCTTTGCTATCAACGTTGCTATCTTCCTGGGGTCCATGTTTATACTTTACCAGTTCGTGGAGGAGCTAACTATGGCCATGATGATAGGTGTAGTTGCCGTGGTGGTAGTTGGTTTTCTACCTCTCATTTTCAGGTTATCAAGAGTGCTGTGGATCAACATTTTTGTCCGATATGAAGGCCCCTGCAGCGAAATACCTAAAAAAGTGCCTAACAGGTGATGCCGCGAGCTAACTAGATTATTACAAGCCTTTCTATGGAGTTGCACAGCTTAAAGAATGTATTCTAGGTAGAGCAAGAGTATTCAGTCTGAACATATCTAGTATAACCATTCAATACCCCCCTTCGATTTGACCTACTAGTTCTGGAAGGATGAGTAGAGCTAAATACGCCAGAGTCTGTAAAGTCTCTGGCGTATTGCTTTAACAATAGCTTACAGTTTTCCCTCCTATTCATTTACCGCTACCTAGAGTACCTTATACTTGCTGTAAAGGTTCGTCTTTACTCTGATACCGCTTCCAGCATATAAATAATTAATTAAGGCCCTTGAGTTATATTCTAGTGTAGCTGCACTTATAAATTGAACCTGACATGCTTTCTTTGTTTGGAGATATTATATTAGTTTGGCTAGATGTATAGGTGGCCGCTACAGTAGAAGCTTGAAGAGGATATTGGTTAAGTCAGCGGAAAGTACTACTCCGTACATAGTGCAGATAAGCGTATGTTGTCGTTTATCTGGTAGTGCCTGTATTGACTTGGTCAATGTTTCGCTCATAATAACTTGAGCTTTGCAATTAGGCCTAAAAGTTAAGGAAGGAGTAAAATCAGTTACAGGAGCTTTTGCAGCGAGACCTTTGCTAACATTGAGTGAGTAAACTCTACCGGTAGTGTGGTCCTGCTGCCCCATTAGGTTTCAAACTGGGCGATGGAGCCCGCATAGAAGAGTAAGCTGGCTGGGCGGCAGGCAAGGGCTTTTGTATTTACCCCAAAACACGAAAGCCTATGAAAAAGCAAACCTTCACCAGAAAGAGCGCGGTCAGCCTGCCGCTGGTCAACCCGAATGCGGCAGGTATCGACGTAGGAGACACCATTCACGCTGTCGCCGTGCCCGAAGACAGGGATCCAGAGCCGGTCAGGTCCTTTGGGACGATGCCCTGCGATTTGGAAGCTATCGCCGCCTGGCTGCTCCGGTGCGGGGTGGACACGGTAGCCATGGAGAGCACGGGCGTGTACTGGAGACCCTTGTTTAACCTACTCATCCAGCAGGGCCTGGAGGTGTACCTGGTCAATGCCAAACAAGTCAAGAACGTATGTGGCAGAAAGAACGATGAGGATGATGCACGCTGGATCCAGAAGCTACACAGTTGCGGACTGCTACGCAGCAGTTACCTGCCCGATGATGAGCAGGAGGCGCTGCGTACCCTGGTGCGCCACCGCAAAACGCTCACCCAGGACCGAAGCCGCTGCGTGTTCCGCATGCAGAAGGCCCTGGAGCTGATGAACGTAAAAGTGCACACGCTCCTGCGCGACATCACCGGCAAGACAGGCATGGCCATCATTGAAGCTATTCTGCGGGGAGAGCGGACAGCGGAAAACTTCCTTGCCTGCGTCCACTTTAAAGTGAAGGCAGACAGGGCCACCATCCTCAAGTCCCTGGAGGGCAACTGGCGCACAGAGCAGCTCTATCTGCTGGAGGATAGTTACATGAACTATCAGTACCTGACCCAGCGCATCGCCTTGTGCGATGTGGCCATCGAGCGGCAGCTCGAACGCTACCGCAGCGAGACCTGCGCTGAAGCGGCGCCTGCCTGTGAGGCCATCACGACCAAGAGGGGCAACAGGAACAAACCAGCGTTCAATACCTGCTCTTACCTTAAGAAAGTGCTGGGAGTGGACGTGATGGCCATCTACGGCATCAGCGACATTGCCGCTTTGGAGATTGTCTCGGAGACGGGCACAGACATGAGCAAATGGGAAACATCCAAGCACTTTGTCAGCTGGCTCAACCTGTGCCCCAACAACAAAATATCAGGCGGAAAGCTTATCAGCAGCACCCTGATGAAGAAGAAGCCTAACCCAGCCAGTCAGGCCTTTCGAAATGCCGCCAATGCCGTGCAGCGCAGCGATAATTGGCTGGGTGACTACTTTAGACGGATGAAAGCAAAGGGTGGTAACAAGTATGCTACCGTGGCCACGGCTAACAAAATTGCCACTATTTACTACAAAATGGTATCTTGCCAGCAGGAGTTTAGGCCCGTAGAATTAGCTGCTTACCAGGAGAAGTATAAGCAAGTAAAAATCATGTATCTGGAACGAAGGCTTCATGAACTCAAAAAGGAAGCTGCTTAGTAGTTATATAGAAGTTGTACTTAATTGTAGTTTATGAATTTACTCAATCCATTATTGGCTGTTAAGTATGAAGACAGAAATGCTTTAGAGATTATTGGGTGGTGGGAGCTAAGAAGACCTCTCTATAACGTGATAGTTTTAGTTTGTGGACTTATAAGTATGTCAATAATGTCTCTAATGGTTAAACTGGAGCCATGGGAAGACATAGTAGAACCGATAGTAGTTTTAGGCTTTGCTTTTCTATGTAATTTAGGTTACACTCTTGGTTGGATTAGTGAGATAATGAATGTCAAAACTAAAACCTTCGGACCAAAATTATTTAAAGTAGGTTTATACTTTACTTTGTTCTGGGTGTTTTTACCAGCTCTAATACATATCATATTGTGGATTAGTAGAGGCTTTGAAAGAATGCAATAAGAAAAACTAAGTACAACACGGCACATAAGCCAAGCTTCAGCTACGCTTCGCTCGCATTATGTACTAACCGTAATAACGATATCTACTTCGATGAACAGCGTACACGCAATTGTTGGGAAGAGCAGCGTAGAGTGTCTTAAAAAGGTACAGGATTGAGCTATAAGTTATCTTGGGTTAAGCCTCCGCCTGTACAAGCTCTTTTAGAAGTTCTATAGTTTATTGCCGCGCAATATGAATGGGTAAAAATAAACCTGGAGTCAGCCTGTAGGCTAAAACCAGGTTTAGTAAAGGGCAGGAGCTTGTACCCTTATTATGTAGGGCCCTCCCAGTAATGAAGTGCTAATTTTGTTTAGATTTTCTCAGGAAGCAGGGTCGCTTCCTCGTAGTTGCCGAGTACCAGTTCAGAGGGTTTACCTTGCGTTACAGCTTCTACCAATAGTTTACCTCCTACAAATGCTCCTTTCCAGGATTCACCCAGGCCACCGAAAACCTCTTCACGGTCGCCACGAGAGCGGAGTTTGTTGATGCCCACTTTAAAAGACCGCACTTCCTTGGCCGTACGCTGGGCCCACTTCTCGTCGTCAGAAGCAATGGCCGCGACCAAAGCTCCATTAGATATATTCATCTCGCCCACTAGCTCTTCTATACGATCTACCAGCACGATAGAATCTATAGGTCCGAAAGGCTCTTTAAAATACAGTTCGCTCTGTCGTGGCAGGTTAACCAGTGCCCGCGGTGCCCGATAGGCTGAACGGTCCTGACCTGGTAAGAACAAAGAATCATCCAGCTTTCCGTCATAAACAGGGGTGGCACCAGTCTTAAGGGCATCTGCATAAAGTCGGTCTAAATCCTCAGCCTGGCGACTGTTTATTACAGGTCCGAATGCTAAGTCCGGCAGTTTATCCTCAGGGTGGTCTACTAGAGTGGGGTTGCCTATCTTAAGGCTACGCACCGAGTTCCAGTAAGTTTCCAGGAACTGCGGAAAAGAACGACGTTCCACCACATACCGCACGTATGCCGTACACCGCTGCTTGCCGTAGTCGTAGCCTTTCTTGAGCTGTTCACCAAGGCTGTCCCAGTCGGAGTAATTCCAGATGCCATAAGTATTGACGCCTTCCATTTCCAGCATGTACCGCTTGTGCACAGAGGCTAGCGCATCGGCAATGTTGCGCCCGTTATAGCGCCCGCCCACAAAAGAAAGGCAGGAGATCGCCTGGTCTTTTACTAACACATCGCTTAATTCTCCACCTGACCCACTCACCAGTGTTACAGGCAAGCCACAACGCCGGGCAATGGCGAAGGCAACGCTCAGGGATATAAAGCCACCATCGGTAGGTGTTTTAGCCACAGCTACGTTGCCGCAAAGCACCTGCACAAGTACTGCGTGCATCAGCACTGACATAGGGTAGTTCCAGGAAGCAATGTTCGACACCACACCCAGAGGCTCCCGATGGCCGAGCATTTCCTCAATATTATCTACATACCACTGCACACCATCTATACAGCGGTCAATATCAGTAAAGCCAAGCTTATAGGTTTTGCCGATCTCCCACATCAAGAGCTTTCCAATTAGATCTACATGCGTGCGTAGCTGATCGAGGCAATCCTGCACCCGCTGCTTGCGCTCATCCAGGTCGGTGCGGCACCAGTCTGCAGCTTCGCGGTGAGCTGCCTGTATGGCACGCAGGGCAGTTGCCCTGTCTAACATGGGCAAGCTGCCTATTACCGAACCATCAATAGGAGAGATGAAGTCGCGGGGAGTGCCCGGTTCCTGCCACTCACCCTCTAAAAGGTTAAGGAAGTTGTTGTTCTGATCAAAGATTTCGGGAGTTACCTGCTTTACTTGTTGAAACAGCTTGGTAAACTCAACTTGGGGAGAAACGATTTTTGCCATCAAAAAGCTTTATTTGATTATGAAAATAAGACCAATGAAAGAGGTAAAATCAGCAGTGGTAGTACAAGTTGCTGAGGCTTTAAGCTTATTAATTACATAAATTTGATAAATATATTCAAGTATAACAGTATATTAATTTTACGAGTAAATGCCAAAGAAAGCCCTGGCACTCATATCTTTGGCAGTATAAGCGTATGTGCAATTTTATCAGGCTCTTAAACGTAAGCTAACAGAAAGGGAGGGAGAAAGCCCTTCCCTTTCTCTTCATCTTAAAAGCCTGGACAGTACCTAGCGGCTGCCCCATCCGCAGGCATGAGTGAGTGTAGGCCCGGAAGATGAATGTTTTTTTTCCACTTAAGCCCCTTTCAGCTATGAAGAATTTACTCTGTCAGAACCTGGGCGTCGATGTGGGCAAAGACGCTCTGGATGTGGTGCGACATCCCTTCACTTTTGTTGGGTTTGATCTTACCATATGTTCTACCGCCTGCACTTGCCGGCTGTTACCTTTGCTGCAGCAAACATGCCCTGCACCGGGATGTGAACGCAGCTAGTAATATAAGAAATAAGGCGGTCGGGCAGACCGTTTCAGCTTGGGAGATATACGGTCGCAGTAGCGAGGTAGCCCAAGAATCCAATCTGCTTTAGCGGTGGGAATGTCAATGAGAATGAAGGAAATAGCTATGGCAAGCAACTGCAGCACGAGGTGCCATCTGTATATCTGATGTAGTTGTATCGGTGGAGGGAAGCTACTTTACTGTATATAGCCAGGGCAGTATGAACAAGCTACTTACAGCTTGCGCTATACAATGATGGCACATGAAAGCAGCAGTAAATAATTTGAAGGTGAAGAGCTCTAGTATTATCTGGAGCAAAAGGAAAAGCCCTCAGTTTCAACTGAGGGGCTTTAACGTGTTTAAGTATAACATTGAAGAACCTTATCTAGAGTGACTCAGCACTACTAGCCCGTCTTCACTATTTCCCATTAGCTTCAAGCCACTTTCTTGCGTTCACAAAAGCTTCCATCCATGGCGATACTTCGTCGTGGCGTCCTTTCGGGTAATGTGCCCACTGCCACTGCAGGAGTGAACGCTCAATGTGCGGCATCATCACCAGGTGGCGACCTGTTTCATCGCAGATCATGGCCGTGTTATAGTCAGAGCCGTTAGGGCAGGCCGGATAGCCTTCGTAAGCGTACTTGGAAACGATCTGGTACTTGTCCTCGGTGTGGGGTAGACTAAAGCGTCCTTCACCGTGCGATACCCAAACACCCAGCGTGCAACCTGCTAAACTGGAAAGCATCACCGATTTGTTCTCCTGGATCGTTAACGACGTGAAGATGCTCTCGTGCTTCTGACTTACGTTATGCAGCATTTTGGCCTTTTGGTCATGACCCATGGTGATGAATCCAAGCTCCACGAACAACTGACAGCCATTGCAAATACCTACTGATAAAGTGTCTTCACGCTTGAAGAAGTTCTCCAGTGCAGTTTTAGCCTTCTCGTTGTACATAAAGGCACCTGCCCAACCTTTAGCAGAACCCAACACGTCTGAGTTAGAGAAGCCACCAACAGCACCTATAAACTGAATGTCTTCCAGTGTCTCTCTTCCAGAGATCAGGTCTGTTGTGTGCACGTCTTTCACATCGAAGCCTGCCAGGTACATGGCATTCGCCATTTCACGCTCTGAGTTACTTCCTTTTTCGCGAATGATAGCTGCCTTTATTCTTGGCTTAGTAGGATCTACAACAGGCTTCTTGCCATCAAATCCTTCCGGAAACTTATAGATCAGCTCCTGCTTCTTATAGTTATCAAAACGCTCTTTTGCACTTACCGGACCACTCTGCTTAATGTCCAGAAGGTAAGAAGTTTTAAACCAGGTATCTCGTAACGGGGCAACATCAAAGCTGTAAGAATCCGCTCCGTTTTTCAGTTCAAGTACAGCGTTAGAAGTGCTGGTGCCAATTTTGTGGAATGGAACATTGTTCGCTTCTAAAGTAGCTTCCACATCTGCTGATGCCTGGAATACGACGCCTATATTCTCTGCAAAAAGCACCTTGATGCTGTCTTCTTCACCTAGAGAAGTAAGATCTATACTTGCGCCCAGGTTGTTGTCAGCAAAGCACATCTCCAGCAGAGTAGTGATCAAACCGCCGCTGCCAATATCATGGCCAGCTTCTATCTTACCTTCCTTAATCAAGCCTTGCAAGGTATCAAATGCATTCTTAAACAGCTTAGCATCGGTAATATCTGGCGTTTCGTTGCCTATTTTATTTACTACCTGTGCAAAAGAAGAACCACCTAGTTTATAGGCATCATTAGAAAGGTTGATGTAATAGATGTTACCGCCATCGCGCTGCAACACTGGTTCAACCACCTGGCGTACATTGCTGCAATTGCCTGCTGCCGAAATGATAACTGTGCCAGGTGCAATAACTTCTTCGTCTTTATACTTCTGCTTCATAGAAAGCGAGTCTTTACCTGTCGGAATATTGATACCTAAGGCAATTGCGAAGTCAGAGCAAGCTTCTACGGCTTTGTACAAACGAGCGTCTTCACCTTCGTTCTTAGAGGCCCACATCCAGTTAGCAGAAAGGGAAACGCTTTGTAAGCCATCTTTCAAAGGTGCCCAAACGATGTTGGATAGAGACTCGCCAATGGCATTACGGCTACCAGCTGCCGGATCTATTAGAGCCGAAATAGGAGCATGGCCCACTGAAGTAGCAACGCCCTCTTTGCCTTGAAAATCAAGAGCCATCACACCGCAGTTATTCAGTGGTAATTGCAGCGGACCGACACATTGCTGTTTCGCCACGCGGCCACCCACGCAACGGTCTACTTTATTTGTAAGCCAGTCTTTGCAGGCAACCGCTTCTAACTGCAGCAACTGCTCCAGGTAAGTATGAAGCTGACCTTTATCGTATGATACAGGCTGGTAAGCTCTGTTTACAGAATTGTCAGTCATCACCACTTTTGGTGAACTTCCGAACATGTCGCTAAGCTCCAGGTCCATTGGCTTTACACCAGTTGACGCTGATTCAAAGGTAAAGCGGTGGTCTCCGGTAACGTCACCTACAGTATACATTGGGGCACGCTCGCGGTCCGCTATTTTCTGTAGGGTAGCAATATCTTGTTCGCCAATTACCAGACCCATACGCTCCTGAGACTCGTTTCCGATAATCTCTTTAGCAGATAGGGTAGGATCACCCACAGGTAACTTATCCAGATCTATCTTGCCACCTGTTTCTTCCACTAACTCTGAAAGGCAGTTTAAGTGTCCGCCAGCGCCGTGATCGTGGATGGAAACAATCGGGTTATGCTCGCTCTCCACCATGCCGCGAATAGCGTTCGCTGCACGTTTTTGCATCTCAGGGTTAGAACGCTGGATAGCATTCAGTTCAATTCCTGAACCGTGTTGTCCTGTGTCGGCAGAGGATACCGCCGCACCGCCCATACCAATGCGGTAGTTTTCACCGCCAAGTATAACAATCTTATCACCAGTTTTTGGATGCTGTTTCTGCGCCTGACTTGCTTTGCCGTAGCCAACGCCACCAGCAAGCATAATTACTTTGTCGTAGCCTAGTTTTCTAGGAGACTCAATGGCATCCGCTTTCTCGTCGTGCTCGAATGTTAAAACAGATCCTGTAATCAGAGGCTGTCCAAATTTATTTCCGAAATCAGTAGCACCATTAGAGGCTTTGATCAGGATATCCATCGGCGTTTGATACAGCCAGTTTCTTTCCTGCGTAGCTTTTTCCCACGGGCGGTCTTTTTCCAGTCGCGACAAAGCTGTCATATAAACAGCTGTTCCGGCAAGCGGAAGGGCTCCCTGGCCACCAGCCAACCTGTCTCTGATTTCACCACCAGAACCGGTAGCTGCACCATTAAAAGGCTCTACTGTAGTCGGGAAGTTATGCGTTTCTGCTTTTATAGAAATAACAGACTCAAAATCACTTACCTGATAGAAGTCAGGAACATCAGCACGCTTTGGTGCGAACTGCTGCACAACCGGTCCTTTAACAAAGGCAACGTTGTCTTTGTAAGCCGAAACAATATCGTTCGGGTTTGCCTCAGATGTTTTGCGGATTAACTTGAACAGAGAAACAGGTTTCTCCTCGCCATCAATTACAAATTTGCCATTAAAGATTTTATGGCGGCAGTGCTCTGAGTTAACCTGCGAAAATCCGAATACTTCAGAGTCAGTAAGTGGTCTGCCTAATCTTTCGGATAAGCTATTTAAATACTCAACTTCTTCATCGCTTAGCGATAGCCCTTCCTGTTTGTTGTACGCTGCAATATCAGTAATTGGCAGCACCGGCTCAGGCTCGATATTGATAGTGTAGATTTCCTGATCCAGACCATTATACTTCTGAGAAAGCATTGGATCAAAATCATTAAAATCTTCTTCTACTATTTTAAACTCTTCAATACGGATGATCCCCTCTATGCCCATGTTCTGCGTGATTTCCACGGCATTGGTACTCCATGGAGTTATCATGGCAGCACGAGGACCAATAAAAAAGCCACTCAGCGCAGTTTCCTGCTTTAGAGTGGCGTTGCCGAACAGCCATTCTAGTTTTGAAATGTCTGTAGCGTTCAGTTCCCCTTCGCTTTGTAGGGCGTAAACTGTATCAGGTTGACTAAAAAAGAAGTGAAGCATGCTTAATTTTTTTCTAGCCACTAAGGTAGGGGTAAAATTTAAAAAACTGAACAAGTATACCGCAGTTATCAGGACAATTCAGACCGTTTAGTACTAAGTAGTACTATTACCTGTTATTCATACTCATCCTTTAGGTTGGAAATCATAGGGTGAACCCGAATGTCTTTGGATATAAAGAACAACACATCAGGATGGTGTAAAGCAGGCACCTTACTTTAGTTAACTAGGCTCTGAGCTTGGACTAAGACCAGCTGCTATAAAGTCTCCTCATAACGCTTTACCCTCTGTTTTGATGTCCCCAAGCCATCTATTCCCATCTCCAGCACATCTCCCGATTTTAAATAAACTGGTGGGGTTAAACCATATCCTACCCCAGCTGGAGAACCGGTAGAGATTATATCTCCTGGGAGCAACGTGATGAATTGGCTCATATACGAAACAAGGTGCGGTATTTTAAAGATAAAATTGGCGGTAGTGCTGTCCTGCATTGTCTCGCCGTTTAGCTTCAGCCAAAGGCGCATGGCATTTACATCTTCAATTTCATCTTTAGTAACGAGGTAGGGCCCTATTGGAGCGAAAGTATCACAGCCTTTGCCTTTGTCCCAGGTGCCGCCGCGCTCAAATTGGTATTCACGCTCCGAAACATCATTATGCAGGCAGTACCCGGCCACATAATCCATAGCCTCGGCCTCTTCTACATATCTTGCCTTTTTCCCGATAACAAAAGCGAGCTCTACCTCCCAATCTGTCTTCTCTGAATTTCTAGGGATGATGATGTCATCGTTTGGCCCCATCAGCGCTGTTGTAGATTTCATGAAGATGATCGGTTCTGTGGGAATCGGCTTTTCCATCTCTTCGGCATGGTCGGCATAATTGAGGCCGGTACAAACAATCTTCGAAGGGCGGGCAACGGGACTCCCCAAGCGACTGTTCTCTGGTATGCGCTCAAGTTTCTCTTTATTCAACTCAACAAAAGCCTTCAAGCGTGAAAGACCATCTGTTTCGAAAAAGCGCTCGTTATAATCTTCTCCAAGAGCAGAGGTGTCATAAAAAGCGCCATCTATCACAATGGCAGGTTTCTCTCGGTTCAGTTCTCCGTATCGTATTAATTTCATATCCTATGTTTTTCGCCTTTCAATAAAGGCATATGTAGTTAGTATAATTTTGCTGCTGCTATTATAACAGCATTAAGTACGGTATTCTGTTTCCCATCGGTATACTACTGGACACAACTAGTCTTAATACTGTAGCGGCTTATGCAAGAGATGTGAAAGCGAAGGAAACATGTAACAAAGTTATGTTACGACTGAGGCTCCAGCTGCTGTACCTTAAACTCACATCTTTTGATTTCTTTTTCTGTAACAACTTATTAAGCTAAAAGCTACCAGAGGTTTTATTCCTCAGTGTGCCCATAAATATATTACTCTGAACTTGATTTCACATTCTCCCACCACTGCTGAAAAACCTGATGCTCCTTATCCAATTCCACGACCTGGCCAATCATGGGAGTGATGAGGGATTGGTTAAACTCCTTGTTCAGCTGCGTGACCTTTGCCAGGGGCTCATTCCAAGCGTGGCCGCCTAGGTCAAACTTGCCAGAGTGTACCGGGAAAGTTCGCTTAGCCCTAAGGTCTTTACTGGCTTGCAGTACTTCGTCCGGCATGGTATGGATATAGCGCCAAGCTGCATTGTATTGCCCGTTCTCCAAAATTGCCAGATCAAATCCGCCAAACCGCTTCCCGATCTCAGTAAAGTGGGTGTCGTAACCGCTGTCGCCCCCTACACATATCCTTTTGGAAGGTGTCTCCACTACATAAGAGGTCCACAGGGTGTTATTGGAAAACAGGCTTCTCCCCGAAAAATGACGTGCCGGTGTAAGGTATACCGTGAGGGCGTCTGTAAGTACAATCTTATCTCCCCATTCCTATTCAATTAGCTTGGAAGCTGGGTATCCCCATTTCCCAAAATGTGCCCCAACCCCTAATGCACAGACTACTTTTCCTACTTTACCCTTTAATTGCTTAACTGTGTCGCAATCCAGGTGGTCGTAGTGGTCGTGCGTGATGAGCAGGTAATCGATTGTTGGCAAGTCTTCTACCTTGTAAGCGTCGGCACCTTTAAAGCCTTTGTTCATTCAGCTAAAGGGAACAGCATAGTTGCTTAGTACAGGGTTTACTAAATGGTTTTACCTTCTAACTGCATGAGGTATGATGAGTGACCAGACCAGGTAATCTTTGTCCTTTGGCAGCAACTTTAAAACTGTTGAGTTGGCCTTTCCATTTTTGGCATCTGTGTAAGATTCGCTCCATAACTCTCCTTCGTGTTCCATACCGTAATTATATATGGCTTTGTTCTATCTTTCCCAACATCAAGGAGGCGATTAAATCAGCCACAAGTTATGGTATCAAAAAGATGCTAGTCCTAATTAAGCCAGAACAATTCTCATTGCCCACTGTGCTACTTCCACCATTATTTATTACATTCCAAAGGTAAATGTACAATAGCAATTCTACTAAATAAGGTTAATGGCATGTCTGAGATGACTGAATTGAAAAGGAGTCAGATGAAAATGGGCATTTATGCCGCCGTTGTGGTTTTTTTAACCTACATCATGATTTTTGGCTTCAGAAAATCCTTTACAGCGGCTACTTATGAAGGTATCGAAATAGCCGGGTACAGCTATAAGACAGTGCTTGTTATCAGTCAGGTGCTTGGTTACCTGTTGGCCAAATTTTATGGCATCAAGTATATCTCGGAGCTAAAACGAACCGGCAGGGGTAGCGTGATTCTTCTCCTGACAGGGATCTCCTGGTTAAGTTGGCTTCTTTTCGCTATTGTACCCTTGCCTTACAACATTGTTTTCCTTTTTATAAATGGTTTCCCCTTGGGTATGCTTTGGGGCGTTGTGTTCTCCTATGTAGAGGGCAGGAGGAGTACTGATTTTATTGGTGCCACATTGGCAGTGAGTTTCATCTTCGCCTCCGGGTTTGTAAAATCTGTTGGGGCCTGGCTGATGGTGCAGTTTGTTGTGTCGGAGTTCTGGATGCCATTTTTTACAGGTCTGATCTTTGCCCCGCCACTTTTACTTTTCGTGTACCTGATGGAGAGGATTCCTCCACCAAGTGAGGAGGACATCCGACACCGAACAGCGCGTACAGCCATGACCAAAGAGGATAGGAAGGTTTTTGTGAAGGAGTTTTACGCGGGAATTGCAGCATGCGTCTTGATATACTCTTTTGCAACGATCTTCCGGGATATCCGTGACAATTTTGGAGCTGAAATGTGGATAGAGCTGGGGCATTTGAACCAACCCGCTATATTCACCAAAACCGAAACGCCTATTACACTAATTATTCTGATCTTGATCGGCAGTATGGTGCTCATCAAGGATAATTATAAAGCCCTGCAGACGGCACATATTTTAATTCTAGTAGGTTTTGCGGTCGCCGGAGTGTCAACCCTGCTCTTTAGCGTTGAATCCTTAGACTCTGTCTGGTGGATGATGCTTGTTGGCCTTGGCTTATACATGGTTTATATTCCCTTCAACGCTGTGTTCTTCGACCGGCTGATTTCCACCTTCAAGTATACCGGGAACGTTGGCTTTCTTATTTACCTGGCTGATTCGTTTGGGTATGTGGGCAGCGTAGGAGTATTATTCAGCAAGGAAATCTTCAAAGTACAATTGAACTGGGTAACCTTCTTTTCAAACAGTGTAATAGGTCTCTCGGCTATTGGTATCTTGCTTACTGCTTTTTCTATGCTGTATTTTGGGAGAAAGTATAAAAAGCAAGGTTCCCAACAACTAAGTCCTGCTTTGGAAGCTGCCATATGAGACAAGATATCTCATTTTAAAGACATACTGTACAGAACCACAGTGGCAACGCTAGAGGTAGATTTCACTTTTGGGAAGCTGGAGTGAAACAATTAACTTATCAAAAACAGCGTGTTAACAGTTTCACAAAACCCATCCATGGTAGGGGCAACAAAATAACAGCTGCTATAGCTCCTTCCTAAGAGTCGAGTGGAAGAGTGGTAAGTATAGAAGCTATGCGAAACAAAAGAAAAAGGCCTCCAGCGTTCACTGAAGGCCTTTGGTCGAGTCAGAAGGATCGAATCATGAACCTAATTAACAATAATCAAATCTATTTAAGTGATTACTTAAGTGTAGAGGAGCTGTAAAGTAATTCTCTAACAACTCTATACTACAACAGATCTTTTTATTTTGGAAGGCTAACTAACAATGCCTTTTCACTTTTCAACTACCTTCATTTATCTCCGTCATAATCTCTGCAAACAGTCTTGTGGATTTTATTCGGTCGTTCAGGTCATACATGGTGGATACAGCTATGAGTTCATTTACGCCCGTCTCTTTAAGAAATGCTTGTATTTGCTTCTTTACAGTTTGCTTGCTTCCAACAAAGGAATACTTCAGCATTTGATGCACAGCAGGATGGTGAAACATTTCTTTCAATTCCTCGGTCATTTCTGTGGGCGGGTGCAGCGGGTCTCTGGAGCCGGTTAGCACGCCCACAAACATTCTGATCAAGCTGGTGAATAGCCTTTCTGCTTCTTCATCGGTATCGGCCACATAAACATTTACTCCAGCCAAGGTATAGGGCTGTTCCAGAAACTCGGAAGGCTTAAATTCTTTGTTATAGATTTTTAAAGCTTTGAGTAAGTGGGTTGAGGCAAAGTGGCTGGCGAAAGCATAGGGCAGTCCTTTTTCGGCCGCTAAGTAGGCACTGTCTGTACTGGATCCTAATATATACAGCGGCACATCCGTGCCTTCAGCAATGGCGGCTCTTACAGGTGATTTTTTGTTTTCTAGAGAAAAGTACTTCTGAATTTTAGCCACTTCGCTGGGAAATGACTGTGCTGCCTCCATAAAGTCCGACCGTATGGCCTGAGCTGTTTGCTGATCCGTACCCGGCGCCCTGCCAAGGCCTAAATCAATGCGGTTAGGGTATAAGTGGGCTAGGGTTCCAAACTGTTCAGCTATAATCAGGGGAGAGTGGTTGGGCAGCATGATACCACCTGAGCCGATCCTGATGGTAGATGTGTTCTCTGCCACGTAACCCATGAGCAGTGATGTGGCGCTACTGCCAATATTATCTGAATTATGATGCTCTGCAAACCAGATGCGTTTGTAACTATATGCCTCCGCTTCTTTTGCCAATGCCAATGAATTGTGCAGGGTCTGTTGTATGGTGTCCCCTTGCGAAACAATGGCAAGCTCTAAAAGGGAATAAGCTATCTTTTGATTATCCATAGTATTCAATGCTGTCGAAAAGTCTTATCGGTTTCTGCTTTTCAGAATTAAAAAGTTAACAAGACTTCCCCCTAGATGTTTAGCTAGGCAGTAGATGTGGATCAATCGGTGTAGGTACTTATTCCTAACCGTTATCATCATTGCCGTCATTTTTACTAACAATTTTTCTTCATTGCTGTCGTACAAGTAGCCCTTGCATATAGTTAATGTTTTGTCGGAATGAAGCACTTTGCCAACGGCAATTAATTTGTCCGTCATTGCAGGTCTCCTATAATTGACCTTGAACTCAATCGTTAATACCAATGCATTATCTGGCATCATAGTCAGAGCCGCATAACCACAGGCACTGTCCCCCAAGCGAAATTTAAACCTCTGGCACTCACAAACCGTCTCCACCGCTTTTTTGATTTTTAGCAGTATAAGAAATATCATGAATGATCTGCCTTCGGTACGTCCCGACTGCCGCATCACAAATCAGAATAGATTTTTGGTGATAAGAACGAGCTAGCAAACTTTACTCCCTATCTGTGTCTTGTGATGGGAGTTATCAAAGTTAAGATGGTATATGAAGCGTGATAGCGGCATGTGCCTTTGCTGGCTTCTGTGGGTTTACTTTCCACAAAGCACAAGTAATTCAAGAGCCGATATTGATAAGGTTATGGCAGGTAAGTTGAGTTTCTTCTATAGTTTACTATTAAGCAGATTATTCTTCATCCATATTAGTTAAATTCTGTAAAATTTACCCTACCTAACGTTTGTTAGTTCATTAATTATACTATACATTTGGTTAGTCCCCACCGGTTAACAACTATCTGTGGAATGATCAGGAAAAGTTTATGTACTATTTGTAATACCTCTCAACTACAAAAAATGCTTTTAAATCCTGATATTGAACGTATGCCCTTGGAGAAGTTCTGGAAGCTTCAGAACAGTCGCTTAAAGGAACAGGTTACTTACCTCTACAACAAGGTGCTATCTATTATGATAAATCTGCGAAGCGCACACATGTTAAGATGGGGCCAATTGTTGGGCGGGCAGATGAGATGCTCATCAGTCATGGTGTTAATTTTTTCCATACACAAGTAGAAGATGTTCTGAAAGAGCTGCTGCATATTTCTTCCTATTACCAAGTAACCGCGACCCGCACCGGTAGTATGGATAAGGTAGAAGTTAGCAATGAACTGGACGAGTTTTATATGCATACACTAGGTCTGAGTGAAATAACAGAAGAAAGCGTGGTGCAGCATGAAAGCCTGCGACAGCTCAGAGGCGAGTGCATCAAAAAAATAAAGGACAACATCGGCCTGTCGATGGATGTGAAGCTGGTGGCTTACGGTGCATTACCGAGAAGCGAGGGCGGCAAGCTGAGCAGAATTAAAGATCTAAGAACTGTATATTCATGAGTAAATTTCACAAGGTAAAAATCAAACGCATCAATAGGGAAACGCACGACTGCGTCACCGTGTCGCTGGATGTACCGGAGGAGCTGAAAGATACCTTCCGCTATACCCAGGGGCAGTACCTTACGTTCAGGCGGCAGCTTAACAATGAGGAACTCAGACGCTCTTACTCTATATGTTCCAGTCCTTTGGAGAATGAGTGGAAGGTGGCGATTAAGAAAGTGCCGGAGGGGCGATTTTCCAGCTATGCCAACGAGGCCCTACAGGTAGGGGAGGAACTGGAAGTGATGCCTCCGATGGGGCGCTTCTATACCGAACTGCACCCGGAGAACGAGAAGTTGTATGTGATGTTTGCAGCTGGCAGCGGTATCACACCGGTGCTCTCCATTATGAAAACCATTTTGTTGACGGAGCCGAAGAGCCAGGTATACCTTATCTACGGAAACAAGGGGCGCAACTCTATCATCTTTAAAGAAGAGATAGAAGGGCTGAAGAACAAGTACATGGACAGGCTGAGCGTGTACCATATCCTGAGCAGGGAGCATAGTGACACTGAGCTCTTCTTTGGCCGTATAGATAAAGAGAAGACCAACGTTTTTCTGGATAACATTATTGAGCCCGGACAGATTGACGAATGCTTTATCTGCGGTCCGGAGGAAATGATTTTTGGCGTGAAAGATGCTTTGCTGGAGGCGGGTGTAGACAGTAAAAAAGTGCATTTTGAGCTGTTCACCACAGGTAATAGTGGTAAGAAGGAAAGCCGCAAAGAGCGACCTGCCGGTAAGGCAGACAAGCAGAGTAAAGTAACCATAAAAACGGATGGTGTGGTGATGAACCTGGATATGTCGTACTACGGCAATACCATTCTGGACGCCGCCATTGAACAAGGTGCTGATCTGCCTTACTCATGTAAAGGAGGCGTTTGCAGTACCTGTCGCGCCAAAGTAATAGAAGGAGAAGTGGAGATGGATGTAAACTACTCGCTTGAACCCGAAGAGGTGAAGGCTGGTTATATATTAACATGCCAGGCTCGTCCGCTGACAGAGAAGGTTGTAGTTGATTTTGACCAATAATATTTTTAGTTTTAAATACTAACGAACGTTAGTTAATGATCAAGAAGCTATGGAAGAGGTAGAAGTAAATCTGGAAGAACAATTTGAAGCAAAGGTTGCCAAAGATATCAGAATAGAGCCGAAGGACTGGATGCCGGATGCCTACCGTAAAACACTCATCCGACAGATATCGCAGCATGCGCATTCTGAAATTGTAGGGATGTTGCCAGAGGGAAATTGGATCACACGTGCTCCCTCGCTTAAGCGCAAGGCTATTTTGTTGGCAAAAGTGCAGGATGAGGCAGGTCACGGCTTGTATTTATATAGTGCCGCAGAAACATTGGGCGCCTCCCGCGACCAGATGATTGCAGACCTGCATTCTGGTAAGGCCAAGTACTCCAGTATCTTTAACTACCCAACCCTTTCATGGGCGGATATCGGGGCCATTGGCTGGCTTGTGGATGGCGCTGCTATCATGAACCAGGTGCCCTTGTGTCGTACGTCTTACGGCCCTTATGCTCGTGCAATGGTACGTGTGTGTAAAGAAGAAAGCTTCCATCAGCGGCAGGGCTTCGAGATTATGATGAAGCTGTGCAACGGTGCACCAGAGCAAAAGAAGATGGCGCAGGAAGCTTTTAACCGTTGGTGGTGGCCTACACTGATGATGTTTGGGCCAAAAGACGATGAGTCGCCGAACACGGAACAGTCGATGCGCTGGAGAATCAAACGCTTCACCAACGACGAATTGCGGCAGCGCTTTGTTGACATGATGGTGCCTCAGGCGGAGTTTCTAGGCTTGACCGTGCCGGATAAAGACCTGAAGTGGAACGAGAAGAAAAACGGCTATGACTTTGGTGAAATAAACTGGAATGAATTCTGGAACGTGGTCAAAGGCAATGGCCCTTGCAACAAGCAGCGTATCCAGACCCGTGTGAAAGCTTATGAAGAAGGTGCATGGGTACGCGAAGCCGCCCTCGCTCATGCCGAGAAAAGAGCACAGCGTGAGCGTCAGAAAGCAGAGCAGGCAGCATAGGGTGTTGCCCAAGCAGTGCTTAAGTTACCCAGCCCTAACCCTTCCGGGGAGGGGAATTTTTGCGTAATGCTACGAAGCAGAAAAATTAGCCAAGTGCACGGCTGACGAATTTTTGTTTGAGTGTTCAGCGAGTTCAAATTCGTCTTGATTCTTTTGCTTCCTTTTCTCATCAAAGAGAAAAGGAAGGCCTAGCCGGCGAGGCGAAAAGTTGGTTTAGTAGATACAGTGCCGACTTAAAATAAAGAGGCAAAACCTCATTAATGTACTTTAACAAAGTAAAACATATGAATACAAAAGAATGGCCTCTTTGGGAAGTCTTCATCAGAAGCAAACAAGGCCTTGACCATAAACACGTAGGCAGCCTGCATGCTGCGGATGCCGAAATGGCTATCCAGAATGCCCGCGATGTGTATACCCGCCGTATGGAAGGCGTGAGTATATGGGTGGTGGAGTCGAAGCATATACATGCTTCTAACCCTGATGATGCCGCTGCTTTCTACGAGCCTGCAAACGACAAAGTATACCGCCATCCTACATTCTATGAGGTGCCTGCGGAAATTAAAAATATGTAACAGTTATGATGCACAACCACGAAAATGCGCCGCACCTGCACGAGCAGCACTTCAATACGCCTGTACAGGACTATGCGCCTGAAGTGAAGCAGCTGTTGCTGGACTATACCTTGCAACTGGCTGATACTACCTTTATTCTGGGGCATCGCCTTTCAGAGTGGTGCGGACATGGACCAGTGCTGGAGCAGGACATGGCCTTGTCTAACATTGCGCTGGATTTGATCGGCGAGACCCGCAGCTTATATCAGTATGCGGCAGAGCTGGAAGGTAAAGGCCGTACAGAAGATGACCTGGCATACCTGCGTGATGCCGTGGAATATAAGAACCCACTGCTGGTAGAACAGCCGAATGGCGATTTTGGCGATACCATCATGCGCCAATTTATCTTCGACAGCTTCCATTACTTTTTCCTGAAAGAACTTCAGAATAGCACCGACCACCGCTTGGCCGCTATTGCTGAAAAGTCTTTAAAAGAATCCAGCTATCATATCAAGTGGAGCTCAGAATGGGTAATCCGCCTGGGTGACGGCACAGAGGAAAGCAGGCAGCGTATTGAAAAAGCCATTGAGAACCTATGGCCTTTTTCAGGTGAACTGTTTACGATGACAGGCACTGAAAAAGCTTTGTTAGAATTAGGTGTCATCTCGGATTATAGTATGATAAAGCAAAGCTCAGATGCCCACATTGCTAAGGTGTTCAAGGAGGCTACTCTGGAAATTCCGCAAAACATCTGGATGCAATCAGGAGGCAAGGAAGGAAGACACACAGAACATCTCGGCTTTATTCTGACGGAGCTGCAATACCTGCAAAGAGCTTATCCAGGCCTGGAGTGGTAGCGGCGTAGGCTTTCTCATTCTGAATGCTCTTTCGGATCGAAAGTCCGGAACAGCAAAAAAGCTTAAAACCTGACATACAGTATCTATAATCTGATTTGAACACAGAAGATAAAATCTGGCAATATTTAGAAGATGTTTCCGACCCTGAGGTTCCGGTGCTGAGCGTGGTGGACCTGGGGGTGGTACGCAATGTGCAGGTACAGGACGAAGAGGTGCAGGTGACAATTACACCTACCTATTCCGGATGTCCTGCCATGAACACCATTGCCACAGATATCAGACTGAAACTACTGGCAGAAGGATTCAAATCGGTTCGCATCAATATGCAGCTGAGTCCCGCCTGGACCACCGACTGGCTTTCAGAAAAGGGCAAAGTAAAATTAGAGGAGTACGGCATTGCTCCTCCTGTGGAGGATGGAGGAGACATACATGCCCTGTTTGGCAGAGACACCACCGTGCGCTGCCCGCTTTGTAAATCAGAAAACACAAAACTGATCAGCCAGTTTGGCTCCACTGCCTGTAAAGCACTTTACCAGTGCAACGAATGCCTGGAGCCTTTCGACTATTTTAAATGCCTGAAATAAAACATGGAAGAAAACAACTACATCAAATATGCCTTTGAGGCTGGCGTCGCCACCATCACCCTGAACAGGCCAGACATTTTTAACAGCTTTAACCGTGAAATGGCTCTATCGTTGCAGGAGCGCCTGCGCAAGATTCAGCAAAATGAGGAAGTGCGGGCTGTGCTGCTAACTGGCGAAGGCAAAGCTTTCTGTGCTGGCCAGGATCTGGCTGAGGCGACAGCGGCGGATGCGATGGAAATATCAAAGATAGTAGATCAGCATTACAACCCGATTGTGCTGCTGCTCCGGCAACTCGAAAAGCCAGTGGTGGCTGCCGTGAACGGTGTAGCGGCAGGTGCCGGTGCCAATCTAGCCCTTGCCTGCGACATTGTGGTGGCCAAAGAGTCAGCTTCTTTTATTCAGGCGTTCAGTAAGATCGGACTTATACCTGACAGCGGCGGCACCTTCTTTTTACCCCGCCTGATAGGGTTACAAAGAGCCAGCGCTTTGATGATGACAGGGGATAAGGTGAGTGCAAAAGAAGCGCAGGAAATGGGTATGATTTATAAAGCCTTTCCAGATGATGCTTTTGAAAACGAGGTTAGTAGCTTGGTGAAGCGCCTGGCACAGATGCCGACAAAAGGCCTCGCTTATACCAAGGCTTTACTGAATTGTACTTTCGATTTAAGTCTTGATGAGCAATTGCGGCATGAGTCGACCTACCAGCATCGCGCAGGCGTTACAGACGATTTTAAAGAGGGGGTGCAGGCATTCATTCAAAAAAGAAAACCAGAGTTCAAAGGACAATGACGATCGGCATCATCGGCAGTGGAGCTATGGGAGCAGGCATTGCGCAAGTAATAGCTTCCGCGGGACATAAGGTTTACATTCTTGATAAAAATAATAAGGCTCTGGAGCGTGCGGCACAAAGCATAAAAAGCTCACTGGATATACTCTGCTCAAAAGGCAAGATATCCGAATCAGAAGCAGGAGAAATCTACGGGCGCATTTACTTGACGGAAGAGCACCAGGACTGCGCTGCCTGTGCTCTTGTTTTGGAGGCGGTAATCGAGGACTTGGAGGTAAAGCAGAACTTGTTCCGGGAACTAGAGATGATCGTTTCAAATAGTTGCATCCTGGCGAGCAATACTTCTTCGCTATCCATTGCCTCCATTGCATCGGCTTGTCAGAAGCCGGAGCGTTTTATCGGTATACACTTCTTCAACCCTGCTCCGATCATGAAGCTGGTTGAAATCATACCGGCAGTGCAGACAAGGGAAGGACTGGCCGACGAAATTAAAGCCTTGGTAACTTTGTGGGGGAAAACACCAGTAATTGCCAAAGATACTCCTGGCTTTATCGTCAATAGAGTGGCGCGTCCTTTCTACGGCGAGGCAATCCGTTTGCTGGAAGAGGGCATAGCCGATGCCGCAACCATTGATTGGGCAATGACCGAACTGGGTGGGTTCAAGATGGGGCCTTTTACCTTGATGGACTTTATCGGCCATGATGTGAATTATCGGGTGACGGAATCTGTCTTTGCAGCCTTCTTTTATGACCCACGATACAAGCCCTCCTTTACACAAAAGCGTCTCTTCGAAGCTGGATACTATGGCCGTAAGTCAGGCAGGGGCTTTTACAGTTACCAGGAAGGAGTTTCACAGCCGGAACCAAAGAAGAACAGGGAGCATGGCCTTTATATCCTTCACCGCATCCTGGCGATGCTGATCGCCGAGGCTGTAGATGCGCTGGTGCTAAACGTGGCCTCTAAAGAGGACTTGGAACTGGCCATGACCAAAGGGGTAAATTACCCGAAAGGTTTACTGGCCTGGGCAGATGAGTGGGGGTTGGAAAACGTGCTGCAGGTATTAGATGACCTTTATGAAGAGTACCATGAGGACCGCTACCGGGCAAGCCACATGCTCCGAAAAATAGTACGGTCTGGCCAAACATCTTTCGCATATGAACGAGCCTAAAGAAAAATTAAGTAAAGCAGAAGAGGTACTGCACCGCATGCTGGAGAAGGATGCCTATAGTAAGCTGCTTGGACTGCAGATAGACGAAGTAGGAGAAGGTTACTGCCGCCTGCACTTTCAGGTGCGGGAAGACATGCTAAACGGCTTCGGTATACTACATGGTGGCGTCACCTATTCCGCTGCCGACAGTGCATTTGCCTTTGCCTGCAACAGTCACGGGCGCCTGAGTGTTGCGCTCAGCACCAACATGGATTATCTCGAAGCAGGTAAACTCGGTGACTCACTGACTGTGGAGGCTAAAGAGGAAAGCCTGAAAAACAAGGTAGGAGTGTACCAGATCCGGATCACGAATCAGGAAGGTGTGTTGGTTGCGCTGTTTAAAGGCACCTCTTACCGAACCAGCAAAGACATATAAGTATATACATTCCCCTCCTTGGAGGGGTTAGGGGTGGGTTTAATAACCTCTATCAAACAGGATAAGATAATGAAACAAGCATACCTCATAGACGGCATCCGTACCCCGATTGGCAACTTCGGTGGTACCCTGGCGACCGTAAGACCTGATGACATGGCTGCCCTTGTGATTAAGGAACTGATGAAACGAAACCCCTCTGTTGACGGAGCGGAGATAGCTGATGTGATATTGGGCTGTGCCAACCAGGCTGGAGAAGACAACCGGAATGTGGCGCGTATGTCGTTGCTGCTGGCTGGTTTGCCTTTCTCTGTGCCCGGTGAAACAATAAACCGCCTGTGTGCTTCAGGCTTATCAGCAGCCATTGCAGCCAGCAGAGCTATACAATGCGGAGACGGTGATTTTTTTATTGCCGGTGGCGTTGAGAATATGACGCGTGGTCCTTGGGTCATTTCAAAAGCCAGTACTCCTTTTGGTAGAGACTCGGAAATGCACGACTCCAGTTTCGGCTGGCGTTTTGTGAATCCAAAGATGAAAGAGCTTTTCGGAACAGATGGCATGGGAGAAACAGCTGAAAACCTGGCAGAGCGCGAAAACATCAACCGTGAAGATCAGGACCAGTTTGCCCTCCGATCACAGCAGAAAGCAGCGGAAGCGCAAAAGAAGGGTCGCTTTAGCGAAGAGATTTTACCAGTAGAAATTCCGCAAGGCAAAGGCGACCCAAAAATCTTTGACAAGGACGAGTTCCTCAAACCATCCACCACAATGGAGGTGCTGGGGAAACTGCGGCCTGCCTTCCGGAAAAACGGTACGGTGACTGCTGGCAACGCCTCCGGATTGAACGATGGCGCAGCGGCTCTCTTGCTGGCATCAGAAGATGGTATCAGAAAGCACAACCTCACCCCAAAAGCACGCATTGTGTCGATGGGTGTAGCAGGTGTGGAGCCCCGCGTAATGGGTGTCGGACCGGTGCCAGCCAGCCAAATTGCCCTGAAAAAAGCAGGCCTTACCCTGAATGACATTGATCTGATAGAGTTGAATGAGGCATTTGCTGCACAAAGCCTGGCTTGTATCAAGGGCTTCGGCTTAGAAGATAACGATCCGCGCATCAACCCTAACGGTGGCGCCATCGCCTTAGGGCATCCCCTGGGCATGAGCGGTGCCAGAATTTTAAACACCGCTGCCATCGAACTGCACAAGCAGAACAAACGCTATGCCTTGGTGACCATGTGTGTGGGCGTAGGGCAGGGTTATGCAGCTATCATAGAAAAAGTGTAAAGGATGACTTACGAGTTCAACGGTTATAAGCCAGTCGTACATGAAAGTGCTTTTGTACATCCGCAGGCAGCTGTGACCGGCAATGTTATCATTGGCAAGAATGTTTACATCGGTCCGGGTGCTGCTATCCGGGGTGACTGGGGCCAGATTGTGATAGAAGATAATTGCAACGTGCAGGAGAACTGTACTATTCACGTCTTTCCGGGAGTAACGGTGCTGCTGAAAGAGATGGCACACGTTGGCCATGGTGCTATAATTCACGGCGCCACCATTGGCCGGAATGTGCTGATCGGCATGAACGCCGTGGTGATGGACCGGGTGGAGGTAGGAGACGAAAGCATCGTAGGTGCCTTGAGCTTTATAAAAGCGGATGAGAAGATTCCACCGCGAAGTTTAGTAGTAGGCAATCCATACAAGATCATAAAGCAGGTGAGTGATGAAATGATTGACTGGAAAACGAAAGGCACGCAGGTCTACATGCAGCTTCCGGCCGATTGCCACGCCACCCTAAAACCTTGCGAACCACTAAGAGAAGTGCCCGCCGACAGGCAAAAGCAGGAAAGTACCTACAAGACCTGGAACGAAAGTAAGGGGTGAGGTATAGCCTATTATAGAGTCTGAGAAAGGTGTGGTTTATACTTGCTAACATAGCTGTTCCAGAGCAAGAGACCGAGGAGTAAAGATAGCTTGGAATAAAAGCTTGTTAGTTAGAATAGAGGCTTTAGCTACAGACCTAATATCGTTTCTCTCTATCGTACCAATGACAATTTTGAAAACATAAAAGAACTATGAGCGCAATATTGCAAAACTACGCCATGGGAGAATGGACTCCCGGTTCCGGGCAAGAGAGCCAGATACTGGATGCTGTGACCGGCGAGCATATATATACAGCCTATAGCGGTGGCCTCGACTTTGAAGCGATGATGCAGTACGCCCGCAGCAAGGGTAATAAAGCACTTCGTAAAATGACCTTTCAGGAGCGCGGCCTGATGCTGAAAGCGCTGGCGTTGCACCTGCTAGCTAAAAAAGAAGGTTTTTATAAACTCAGCTACCGTACAGGTGCCACCCGCGCCGACAGTTGGGTCGATATTGAGGGCGGCATCGGTAACCTGTTTGCCTACGCCTCCCTGCGCAGAAAATTTCCAGGCAAAACGTTTTTTGTAGAAGATGAACCCATCGGCTTGTCGAAAGGCGGAACGTTTATGGGGCATCATATCCTGGTGCCAAAAGAAGGGGTAGCTATACACATCAATGCCTATAATTTCCCTGTGTGGGGTATGCTGGAGAAAATAGCTGTTAACCTGCTGGCAGGAATGCCTGCTATTGTAAAGCCTGCCCCTGTCACAGCCTTTTTGACAGAAGCGGTAGTAAGGGAGATCATCAACTCAAAGATTTTACCAGAGGGAGCTTTGCAGCTGGTAACGGGTACTGGAGAAGGCATCCTGGATCATGTGACGTACCAGGACGTAGTGACCTTTACAGGATCGGCCAGTACAGGTCGAAGATTGAAAGCTCACCCAAGACTTATTGAGGAAGCAGTGCCTTTCACTATGGAAGCAGACTCCCTGAACAGTGCCGTACTGGGGGAGGACGCTGTTCCCGGCACAGCTGAATTTGACCTATTCATCAAGGAAATACGCAAGGAAATTACCTCTAAGGCAGGACAAAAATGTACCGCCATTCGACGGGCCATTGTACCGGATAAGCTGATTGAAGATGTGCAGATTGCCCTAGGGCGTGAACTTTCTAAAACAGCCATTGGCGATCCGCAGGCTGAAGGGGTACGTATGGGCGCTATCGTAAGTAAGGAACAACTGCAGCGGCTGCGAAACAATGTAAGGGAACTGGCCAGGCAAACTCCTATTGTGTACGGCGACCTGGAGAAGGTGGACGTGATTGGGGCAGACCCTGAGAAAGGTGCTTTTATCTCGCCTATCGTTATGCTCAACGAGCAGCCGTTCCGCTACACCCATACCCATGAAGTGGAAGCCTTCGGTCCGGTAGCGACTATCATGCCTTATAAAAATTTAGATGAGGCTATTGAAATATCTAAAATGGGTAAAGGATCGCTGGTTTCTTCTATTGCCACGGCCGACCCTGCTATAGCACAGGAATATGCTATTGGCGCCGCGACCCACCATGGCCGTATTCTGGTGCTCAACCAGGAGTGTGCGAAAGAAAGTACTGGTCACGGATCCCCAATGCCGATGCTCATTCATGGCGGGCCAGGTAGAGCCGGAGGTGGCGAGGAAATGGGTGGTGTACGTGGCGTGAAGCACTTTATGCAGCGTGTTGCTATTCAGGGCTCTCCTACTATGGTAACGGCTATCACAGGCGTGTATCAGAAAGGAGCGAAGCAGGTCGAATACGATAAGCATCCTTTCCAGAGATACTTCGAAGAGCTGGAAATAGGGGAGACTTACGTTACGCATAACCATACCGTTACGGAGGCAGACATTGCCAACTTTGCGAACGTATCAGGGGATCACTTCTATGCCCACGTGGATGCTACTTCCCTGGAGGGAACATTATTTGAGGGTAAGGTTGCGCACGGATACTATATCCTGTCTAAGGCGGCGGGTATGTTTGTACATCCGAAAAAAGGACCAGTTTTGCTGAACTATGGGTTGGAAGAATGCCGCTTCACAAAACCAGTTTACCCGGGTATGACCATTGGCGTAAAGCTTACGTGCAAAGAAAAGGTAGGTCAGGAGAAGCGCAGCGAAGAGGATGTGGCAAAAGGTATCGTGAAGTGGTTGGTAGACGTAACAGATGAAACCGGCGAGACAGTGGCCGTTGCTACGATCCTAACCATGGTTAAAAAGTTAAATCAAGAATAAAAGAGAAATAGGACACAAGTATCAGGACGCAAGACTTTTGTTTTTTTAGCCTTGGATTCAGTTCCTCACCAGGGAATCGACTTACAAGAGCTGGATGTGTAAAATCGGAAGTCTGAAATCTTGGGGCTTACTACTTATGTCCAACAAGAAACTATGAGCACGAGAGATACAAAAGCAGCAGGTACAGTAGAGGCGACAACAGATGAACAGGGTATAACTACCGTTACATTTTTCCATCCATCGCATAACTCTTTGCCAGGTGCGCTACTGGATGAATTAGCTAAAACAATTACTAATGTAAGTCAGGAAGAGAAGACAAAAGTAATTGTGCTGAAAAGTGGGGGGGAACGTACGTTCTGCGCTGGTGCCAGCTTTGATGAGCTAATAGCTATTGAGAACAAAGAGCAGGGATTGGTGTTTTTCTCTGGCTTTGCAAAAGTTATCAATGCCTGCCGCAACTCAAGTAAAATCATTATTGGCCGGGTGCAGGGGAAAGCGATTGGCGGAGGCGTGGGTGTAGCCGCTTCCACGGACTACTGCTTTGCAACCCAGCATGCATCAGTGAAGCTGAGCGAACTGGCACTAGGAATAGGCCCTTTTGTAGTAGGACCTGCAGTAGAACGAAAAATCGGCTTGGCTGCTTTCTCCCAGCTTTCTTTAGATGCATCAGAATTCCGCTCGGCGGAGTGGGCCAAAGATAAAGGCTTATATGTGGATGTATATGAATCAACGGAAGAGATGGATGTCGCCGTCCAAACCTTTGCAGCTAAACTGACCTCCTACAGCCCGGAGGCCCTTAAAGCAATGAAAGAAGTGTTTTGGCAGGGAACAGAGCATTGGGACAAGCTACTAGTTGAACGTGCAGGCATTAGCGGCACGCTCGTTTTATCTGACTTCACCCGCAATTTTATCCGCTCTTTTAAAGAAAAGAAATAAACAGTGCTCTGTTGTCACAGTTCCTTTTCTGGTGAAGGCAGAGTTTAAAAGCTACATCATTTCCTGAAACGCTATGGGCTGTTATAGGACCATAGCGTTTTTATTATCTACTAGAGTACATTTGCATAACCCTCTTTTGCCTGCCGTAATACCTGAAAGCTGCTATTTATTGGCTACTCATTTCAGTCTGTTTATAATACGACTTATAGATAGACAACATTGGAGGCTGTCAAATATAGAATGTAAAACAACTTAATCCGACATGATGAGGTGGTGGTTATGCCGGAGAATAGCCAAGCTTTGGTGTCCGAAGTGCATGAAAAAAAGCCTTCAGCACACGCTGAAGGCCTTTCGAGTAGACCAAAGGATGGAATTATCGAACCTTATCCACATTGACTTGGCTGCTATAAGCGTTTATCTGAAGGTAGACGATAAGTAGGTACACTACTCTTCTTACTTTACATAAGAGGTGTTATTGGCTAACAAGCTACTGATGAAGTTTTTAAAGATTGTCCTTTACTGTTGTAGACTCTACAAGGGCAGAAAAAGCATTATAGCTACCAGTGTTGGTAATTGGCAATTTATCCTAAAAGCAATAGTAGTCGATTAATTAACCCATCACTAATTTAGCTTCCTTAATATTTCAGCCCACCCTTTATTCAATATTCTTGCTGTTAAGATTATGTCTATTTAAACGATGAAGAGACTTCAGGGAATCAACCGATCGTTGCGGAGTTGCGTGAACAGGTCGAAAAAAGACTCTTCCGTTTGCTGATAGACAGTAAAACCCAACTTGCGGCTCTTGGACATGTCCGTCATCACCTCAATCGGACGTCCCAGGTCCAGGTCGGTATGCCAGGGCGATGCCAATCGGTTCAAATCAGGCTCTATTAAATTGTACCGCTCTGCAATTTCACGCCACACGGGACCATCCTGGGCCATCTGGTCCTCCAGGGGATGAACGGCACCATCAAAGCCAACAGGCTCCACACCGAACCAGCCGGCCAGGCGCTTCCACAGCCATTTCCAGCGAAAGTACTCTCCGTTCACTACATTGAACGCCTCGTTACGGGCTGCTTCCGTGGTCGCTGCCCATACCAGGTGTTTTGCCAGCACCCGGGTGTCGGTCACATCCGACAGGCCGTTCCACTGCGCTTCCGATCCAGGAAATCGGAAAGGGCGATTCGTTTCCTTGCAAATGGTGGCATACGCAGCTAAGGTGGTTCCCAGGTTCATCTGGTTGCCTACTGCTTTTCCAATAACCGTGTGCGGACGGTGAATGCTCCAGGTGAAGCCATCACGGGCGGCAGCGGCATACACCTCATCTTCCTGCGCATAATAAAAGTTCTCTATGTCCAGCCGGGGCTGCTCCTCGCGCAGGGGCGTCTCGGGCAGAAACCCTTCTTTCGCATAGGCTTCGAAAGGCCCAAGGTAATGCTTGAGTCCTGTTACCAGAGCCACGTGCTGCACCGATTTCTTCGGTGCCAAGGCATCCAGCAGGTTACGAACCATCGCTGCATTCACCCTTATGTTTTCTGCCTCCGTCTCCATGCGCGTCCAACTGGTGAAAAACACGTGCGTGGGCGCAACATCGGCAAGGGCGGCTGACAAACTCTCTGGGCTCGTAAGGTCTGCTGCAACTGGCTGCACACCCTCTATGCTCACGTTAGGGTTTCGAGCCAGGCCATAGGTCGTCCACCCTTGTTTGACTAGTTCTTCTGCCAGGTTGCTGCCCGTGATCCCGCTTACACCCACTACTAAGGCTGTTCTGTTCATAATTTTTTTCCCGGTCTTTAAAATTCATCTAAAGTTGTAGGTACGGCATTATGCTTTCAGGGGCTACCAGCACATTCATTCTTTACTAAAGATTCTCTTTCGGTGGTTCAGTCCCCAACCCTTTAAGGCATCGATGATAGGGGTTAAGGTATCGGCATAGGGTTCCGGCTTATACAGGATCTTCACCGGGTAGTCATCCACTACCACGCGCTTTATCAGCTGGTGCTGCTCCAGGTCCTTGAGCTCCTTGGCCAGAACCTTCGGGGTGATCCCTGGAATACTCTCCTGTATGTCGGTGAACCGCTCGTTGCCGGTCATAACAGAGATGATGATAGGCAGTTTCCATTTGCCATTAATTACTTCGATCGCATCCCGCACCGGCTTTACCGTGTCAAGGCAGGACAGGTATCCCATTTTATTGGCCATAGCTCTTCTAAATTAAGTTATTTCACTTTCCTTTTGGAAAGCACTATACAAAGGAAAGTTAATAACCGTAATTTTGCAACAGGTTTTCCAATCAGGTCACCCTTAGCTTTCAGTAAAGCACAACAGAATCATGGAATCACCAAAAGAAATAATAGACAACCCTTCTACCGCCGGCAAGCAGATGCTTATCGGCCTCCACCTCGGGAATGGGTACGGCTCCCAGCCGGGAGCCTGGCGCATGCCTGGAGTAGACCCCAAAAGCTATGTGAATTTTGACGTCATCGTCAAGCAAGCGCAAGCCGCCGAACGGGGTAAATTACATTTCCTGTTTCTGCCTGACGGACCCAGTGTTTCCGCGGATGTAGAAACCCAGCCCCCTGGCGTAAACATGGAGGTGATGATGACCTTGGCAGCCATCGCCCGCGAAACCAAACGCATTGGCTTGGTTGCCACGGGCTCTACCACCTTTAACGAACCGTATAATCTGGCCAAACAATTTAAAGCGCTGGACGTGATGAGCCATGGCCGGGCGGGCTGGAATGCGGTGACGTCGAGTTCGGAGGAGGTCGCTGCCTTTTATGGCCGCAACATCCCCTCCAGCGAAGACCGCTACGGCCGGGCCCACGAAATGGTCCAGTTGATGCAGGCCCTCTGGGGCAGCTGGGGCAAGGACGCCTGGGTGCACAACCAGGAAAGCGGGGAGTTCACCAAAAAGGGGCAGGTGCGGCCCATCAATCTGCAAGGCCAATTTGTGAGTTCGAGCGGCCCGCTCTACATCCCGCCCTCGGAGCAAGGGCAGCCGGTTATCGTGCATGCCGGGGGCAGCCCCAATGCCCATGAGCTGGCCGGACGGTTTGCGAATGTGGTGATAGGCTCCGCCTTTACCATTGCTGACGCCCGGGCGCAACGAGCAGCCTTCCGAGCGGCCGCCGCACGGTACGGACGTGACCCGGATGAGCTTAAGTTTTTTGCGGGAATCATGCCCACGATTGCCAAAGACAAGCGCACTGCCCTAGACCGGCGCATTCAGTTGACGAAGGAGCACTTTCCACAAAGGGTTGCGTATCTGGAGCGTATGCTGGGTATACCGCTCGATAGTACCCGCCTGAACGACCCGCTTAGCCCAGCGCAGCTAAAGGCCGCTCGCCCTTCCCGGTACGACCCCCGCTCCTCCCACGCCCTAACGATTGCCCAAGAAGGCTGGAGCTTGCGGGACATTCTGGCGCACGGGGTCATTGATTACCACCCGGTTACTGTCGGTCCGGGCACGGAAGCGGCCGACCACATGCAGAAGTGGTTTGAGGCGGGAGCCGTTGATGGCTTCTGGATTTTACCCGATGTCAATGTTGATGGGATTGACGCCTTCGTAGAAGAAGTAGTCCCGATTCTGCAGGCACGTGGCTTGTTTCACCAAGAGTACGAAGGGAAGACCTTGCGGGAAAATCTAGGCGTGCCGTATCAGTATGGTGTCGACCCGCGCGTCTAAACCAGCTAAAACCCACACATCCCTTAAAACAGGAAAATAAGAATTATGGGGGCTGGCTAAATTGACAAGATACTCGCCACGAAATTCCGTGTGGCAGGGTATCTGGTACTCTTTGCAGATGCCTGGGGCGAGGAGAGCATCCAAGCCATTGCCCAGGCCGCCGGGGTGACTCTTCAGCGGAGAGGTTACTGCGAGAGGAATGTGAAAGAAACACACTCAAGGACCATTTAGGAATTCCCTATCAAAATGGAACGAATAGTTAAATCATAATTAATGAAAATGATTAATACAGAAAACCGGGTAACAGAAATTCTAGGGATTAAATATCCAATTATTCAAGGTGCTATGTCTTGGATAACCAATGCAGAATTTGTTGCGTCAGTAAGCAATGCCGGAGGTTTAGGGATGTTAGGCCCTCACGCTGGCCATCATACAAATCCAACATCATTTGACGAAATCTTTGACCGCTTAAAAGCGGAAATTCGAAAAGTCAAAACCTTAACGGATAAGCCCTTTGGGGTGCCGGTAATACTTTCTTACGATTTAAGTACGGTGGATGTTATTGCAGACTTACTGATTGATGAAGGTGTGAAAGTGGTGTTACTGAATGGCATGGATGGCTTTGATTATGGACCTCTAATTAAAAAGTTCAAGGGAAATAATATGAAGACGATTTTCCGTTCACTGACGCCAAGTATTGAGAATGCCCAATATGCAGAGAAAATTGGGGCAGACATCTTGGTTGCTACAGGATTTGATGAAGGCGGTACAGTGCCTGAAAAAGTAATCGGTACTTTTTCAATTGTTCCCATGATTGCTGATACTGTAGATATTCCTGTAATGGCTGCCGGTGGTATTGCAGACGCTCGGGGTGTTCGCGCTGCTTTCGCATTAGGTGCAGAAGGGGTGTTTGCGGGTACTGTTTTTATTGCCACTAAAGAAAATCCTGCTGCCGAAAATGTCAAACAACTTATTCTTACTCACACAGCAAGCGACCTACTGTTATTTAAAACTAATCCAGCCTACTATAGGTCAATACCCACACCATATAGCCGTGAACTTTTGGCGATGGATGAAGGTGGAAAAGCCCGGGATGAAATTGCCGACAAAATGTATACTGAACAGGGGCTAAAAGTTGGGATGCTGGATGGTGACCTGGAAAGAGGATATGTTACTGTAGGAAATGGATTGTCATACATTAAAAGTATCCGTAGCGTGAAAGAAGTTGTTGAGGACTTGATGCAGGATTTTAAATAGTGGACTTGCCGTAATTCTAGGCCATAATAGTTTATTGCCAAGTATGGCCGTTAATCATCAAACAATTTTAAACCTTAAATAAATAAACATGAGAATTGGAATAATCGGAGCAGGATTGATCGGATCTATCATTGCCAAAAAGTTAGTTAAAGCAGGTCATGCTGTAAAAATTTCAAACGAATTTCCGCCAGAACAATTAAAGGATGTAGAAGAAAGAACCGGAGCGACTGCAACAACAATTGATGAAGCTATCGAAGATGCAGAAGTGGTGATTACATCTGTTCCCAATAAAGCATTACCAGGCTTTAAAGAAAAGTTTAGTCGTTTGGGAGAAAATGTGGTGTTCATTGATACCTCCAACTATTTCCCAGCAAGGGACAATTATGTTATAGAGGAAATCGAAGCAGGTAAACCTGAAAGTGTTTGGGTAAGCGAACAATTAGGGAGGCCTGTAGTGAAAGCCTTTAACAGTTTACTTGGTTACACGCTGGAACACGAAGGAACAGCAAAGGGAACTAAAGGTCGTATTGCTATGGCAATCGCTGGTGATGTTCCTGAACATAAAAAAGTTGCGTCACAATTAGTAGATGCTATTGGTTTTGACCCTTTAGATAGCGGTTCCCTTGAAGATTCCTGGAGACTGCAGCCCGGAACTCCAGCTTATTGTACCGAATTAACAATTGAGGAGTTGGAGAAAGCCCTTAATCCTGAAAACATTCACAGGGAAAGGTCCGCTGAATTAAGGGACCTATCTCTTCAGAGATTAGCGGGATATGGTGAGAAAATTACATCGGCTTTAGGAAAAGGAGAGTATGTTGAAGGTTTCACCAGCAAACACATAGTCAACCTTTACAGAGAATTATTTTTCCCTGCAGACGGGCTTAAATAGTTTTCTAACCAAAATTTGAACCCATAAATCACTTGATATATGAAAGGAAAAAAAATGGTTGATTCTCAACCATCTATCCGGGTGCATATCATTGGTTGGATCCGGTTCGTGATGCTTCAATTAGCAGACAATTTGAAATTGATTCGGTAAGATCTAGAAGAGAGCATTCAATATAGGCATGATTGAACAACGCTGTTAAAATTATTAAATGAAAAAGTTAGAAAACAAAGTAGCATTGATTACAGGTGCTGCCCAAGGAATTGGCGCTGAATCGGCTTTGAGAATGGCTGAAGAAGGTGCAATAGTAATTGTTGCTGATTTAAGTGAAGACTTAGGTGTTAAAACTGTCGATTTGATAAAATCTAAAGGTGGTAAAGCAGATTTTATTAAAATTGATGTTACTAAAGAAGAAGAATGGATCAACGGTATTGCAGAAATTAAATCAAAATATGGTGCTTTACACATATTAGTAAATAATGCAGGGATCGGAAGGCCTTCTCCTATCACCGAAATGAGTTATGAAACTTTCAGGTTAGTGTTTGCAATCAATTTGGATGGAATGTTCCTGGGAATGAAGCACGCTATTCCGTTAATGACACAAAGCAATGGTGGAAGTATTATCAACCTGTCTTCTACAGCCTCAAAAAAAGCCTATGCAAATATGTCGGCTTACTGTGCCAGTAAGGCTGGTCTCGCACAATTGACAAAAGTTGCAGCGCTAGAATGTGCACAAAACAGGACAGGAATACGTGTAAACTCTATACATCCAGGGATAATTGAAACACCGGCTTGGGATTCTTTAGGGGCGCTTAATGGTGCTGATCCCTCTACAAAAGTTGATTTGGATCAGATGGCAGAAGCTACAGTTGCTCTGGGATATAAAGGCAAACCAAAGGATATCGCGAACGCCATTATATACCTAGCTAGTGAAGAAAGTAGCTATGTGACTGGTAGTGAACTTACAGTTGATGGCGGTCAGGCTATTTTATAAAAACACTTTGTGGCTTCGGCAATAAAAATACATGCCAAAGGCCCAGACCTTTTTGGAAAACTTTGTTATTAACACAGAGCCAGCTTTGAAACTAAAAGTAGGTGCAAACTCGTCTGTTACCGAAGACTATAATCCCATCCCTCGGACGTTTTATCGGAAATCGCATCGAAAATATTGTAGCTAGTATGCTAGCACACGGCCCGATCAACTACCATCCCGTTTTCCTGGGCACACCCGAAAGTATTGCGGACAAACTGCAGCAGTGGTTTGAGGCCGGGGTAGGAAACAGCTTTAACATTATTGGGGATTCCGGTTTAAGCTCACTGGCTGATTTTGTGGAACAGGTGGTTCCTATCCTGCAGAAGAGAGGCTTGCTACGGACAGAATATACCGGCTCCACCCTACGGGAGCATTTAGGATTACCCTATCAGAACGGCTTTGCTGAATTTGAGGAAAAGGATCAGGTTGCCGCATCTTAATAGTTATTATAACATGAAAGATAAACAAGATATAGCCTACTCAATTTTAGAGCTTGCTATTGTCTCCCAGGGGAACACCATCAAGCAGACCCTGAATGATTCATTGGCACTGGCAAGAGAGGCGGAGGCAAATAACTATAAACGCATCTGGTTTGCCGAGCACCATAACTCAGATAGTATCGCCAGCAGTGCCACAACATTGCTCATCGGGTACGTTGCCGAGAACACCTCTACCATCAGGGTGGGCTCAGGTGGCATCATGCTTCCCAACCACTCCCCTTTGATCGTGGCGGAGCAGTTCGGCACCCTTGCCCATCTGTACCCCAACCGAATCGATATGGGCCTAGGGAGGGCACCTGGCACGGACCAGGCAACAGCCCAGGCCATACGGTCAGATTTCATGCAGCTGGCACAACGGTTCCCCCAGGAAGTGGCTAAAATCCAACAGTACTTTTCCCCGGAAAACAAGAGCGCCACGGTCAGGGCTAGTGTGGCGGAAGGCACGGGCGTGCCGCTGTATATATTGGGGTCCAGCACGGACAGCGCCCACTTGGCGGCAAAGAAGGGGTTGCCCTACGCCTTTGCCAGCCATTTCGCCTCAACCCACCTACTCAACGCTTTGAGGATTTACAGGCAGGAATTCCAGCCTTCTGAGTTCCTGGAGGAAGCCTACACCATGGCTGGGGTAAATGTCTATATTGCAGACACCGACGAGGAGGCGGAAAGGCTGTTCACCAGCCTGATCAGAATGTTTGTGGGCGTGTTCACCGGAGCCAGGGATCCACTGCATCCGCCTACAGATTATACTGAGGACCTGAGGGAGATGTTCCAGCATCCTTCCCTGCACCAGATGCTGAAGTATTCCTTTGTGGGGAGCAAGCAAACCGTTAAGAAGGAAATAGAGGAGTTTCTAGGCCAAACCCGCGTGAACGAGCTGATTGCCGTTTCCACCATGTACGATATACATGACCGGCTAAAATCTGCCCGGCTATTTGCAGAGATAATGGTGGAAATAAATGAAGGTAGGTAAACTGTTAGATAGAATGACTTCAAAATAATTCCTGCTTCAAATATTCTTTTTGCGGCTCGATTTCGCAGGTTCTGGCGCTTAGTTTCGTTTCGGTTCTAGCAAATGTTAGGATCGGCGAAAAATAGACCGCACATACGGCATAAAAAAATATACCGCTCACCTCGTAAGATGTGCGGTCTATTTTTTTGGAAACAGTCCAAAATGGGTTCAAACACTATCTTCAGAGCGCAAGCGGGTAAAGATGAACTACCGGAAGCCTTGACTAAGGGTTTTATACGCCCTGTTACTTAGGAGGTTATAGAATCATTCAAGGTTTAGTATTGCATCGCCCACTTTCAGACAGCTCTGGGTCCCATGAGCGGTATACATTCCTATGGGTTGAATAAGAGCTTCCCGGGTTTTACAAAACCACTGTCTCTGCGTTGACCCGGACCATCGTCACCGTTGACCTATTTGTTGACTTTCACCGTTGACCAGTGCTTTGGGAACGGGCTTTTAACCTTTCCAGCTATACAACTGGATCAGCCGCTGCAATTTCGCGTTTCCACGCAAAAAGGCCCTTCTGCCATAGAAACCAAAGTGTTTTGCAGTAATTCAAGACACTTCATGGGCAGGTTTGCGTTGACTAACGGTGCATCCGGCGTTGACTGCACCGTTGACTTTTGCGTTTCTGTAGGTGCTACCTACGAAGGGAATCAAGTCTAGCGTGGTCCCAGAAAACGGCCGTGGCTGTTGCACAACTATTTTCAAGTCCTGCCTTTCCTTTTTTTCAGCTTCCCCAAAAGGTCTTCAGTTCAAGCTTTATCAGTTTTAGTTGAAGAAGAGCAGTGAAAATATAAAGGGACCGCCTCTAAATTCCTGTTGGCGCTCTTTTTCCAGCGCCGTGACCATGATCACGGATTTGGTTGGCTTGAACTTCATGTACTTCTTTAAATTGAAGGCAATGGCAGCCAGGAGCATGACTTTATGCGCCCCTGATTTTCCCAGGACATTGATCTTGCGCAGGCCATAGTGCTGCACCAGGCTCCCGAACACCGGTTCCACCGTGCTCTGACGAAGTTTTTTCATGCGCTTGCCGCGCCTGCTGTTCTGCCTGGCGTATGCCCGCTGGTACTGCGCGTCATAGGCCGTGCGAGTTATTTTCCGGCACCGGGCTTTGGGGGCGCAGGTGGGTTTGGACGCGCACTGCCTGCAGTCCGCCGGGGCCGCCCAGTAGTTCTTCAGCAGCCTGCCGTCCGCAGTGCGGTCAAAGCCCATGAAAGGAAGCGGCTTTCCCATGGGGCAGGTGTAGCGGTCATGCTCCTTGTCATAGGGAAAGCCCGCTATCTCCGGCTTGTACTTGCCGAACACGGGTATCCACCCAGTGATGCCCTGCAGCTCGAGCATGTGGTAATTGGAGCCGTTGGAGTAGCCGGCATCGGCCAGCAACTCCTGCATCAGCAGACCATTGGCTCTGAGCCTGCCTTGCACCTGCATCACCAGGGACGGCAGGTGCTGGCTGTCCCTGCCGTCGGCAAAGTCTGCCCGTACATGACTGATCACGCCTTTGGCCGTGTCCACGGCCATGCTGCAGTGGTAATTGAGCTTCCTGGCTTTGCCGGGCTTGACAGAAACGCGGGCATCGGGATCGTGCGGGGAGTAGTGCGTCTTGTTGCTGAGCAGCTGCGCCTTTTCATTGGTTGATCCGACAGCCCCTGTGGGGCGCTCATTCAGCCGCTGCCAGCGCCTCTCAAGCCGCTTGAGTTGGTGTTCGGGAGCAGTGATATACAGCCCGGAAGACGGATTCGCTTCTTTATTCACATCCTGATGCTCTGTACCTGCTTTTTGTAAGCGGTTTTCTACGGATGCGGCACCTTGCTTGAGAACCAGGCTCTCCATGGAGGCATTGGCCTTAATTGGGGCTGAGTCTATGGCTTGTATACTGCCTGATACCATGCCCTTCCCCACGCACAGGCTGAAGACTCTGTCAAACAGCGATTCGAACAAGGCCTCGGGGTACAGCTGGCGGGTGCTCAGAGAGGGTGGAGTGCCAGGGCAGCGGCTCGTCGAGCTGGTAGTCCAGAAAGTAGAGCAGGTCCAGCCGCAGGCTGCAGTGCTCGATGAGTTTTCTGTCTGAGACGATGTTCTCCAGGTAACCCACCAGGCAGAGCTTGAAGAACACCACTGGATCGATGCTGTGCTGTCCGCAGCTGCCGTAGAGGGGCTGGGTCAGTTCGTAGAGAAAGTCCAGATTTAGATGCTGCTTAAGCCGTCGGTAAAAGTTATGCTCCGGCACCTAGAGCCGAAAGCGAGAAGTGCAGCTCCTTCTCATCCTTAAAAGTCTTCCTGCCCTGCATAGCACCAAAGGTTTAACTTATATGCTTACGGCTGGATTTGAGCAGTTGTGCAACAGCCACGGCCGTTCTAGCGATACTTACAAGCAGTATGCAAAATTTATGTGTAGTAAGTCCCGAATTGCCGTCTCACAAATCAAACCAGTATTTTGATTTATGAGATGAGTTGGTGATACAGTATAGCAGCTTTACTTCTAACACGTATCTCCAGGCACTCGAAGGAGGTATGAGGTCAAGAGAGTGGGAGCACGTAGCGCTAGAAGATAAAAGGTGAATTTAAGACGTGTTGGCTCCCGTAAAGGGTCTAATCAGCCTACTTATGGGGAGCGTACAACAAAGATGCACAGCTTTAGTGTCCGAAGTGCATAAAAAAAGGCCTTCAGTGTTAACTGAAGGCCTTTCGTGTAGCCCGTAGGGGAATCGAACCCCTGTTACCAGAATGAAAATCTGGCGTCCTAACCCCTAGACGAACGGGCCAAATGTTTACTATAACGGGTCGTTCTTGTTGATTGACGGTGCAAATATAGCTGGTGTTTTTATATATGCAAAAGCATAAGGTAAATATTTTTTAGGTTTATGCGTAAGAGATTCAATATCAGACTAGAAAAAAATATTGGTTTTCCACTATGGTATATCGTAACTTTACCAGCATTAACAAACTCTCAATAACTAGATACCATGTCTAAAATTAAAGTTGCAATCAACGGCTTTGGCCGAATTGGCAGGCTAACTTTCAAGGCCCTGCTTCAGAAAGAGAATGTAGAGGTGGTTGCTATCAACGACCTGACTGATACAAAAACGCTTGCACACCTACTGAAGTATGATTCTGTGCATGGCAGATTCGATGGCACGGTAGAAGCCTCTGAAGGTGGGATCATCGTGAACGGAACAGAAATCAAAATCACTGCTGAGCGTGAACCAAAGAACCTTCCTTGGGGTCAGCTTGGTGTTGATGTAGTATTGGAATCTACTGGTCGCTTTGTTGACGAAGCCGGTGCAGGTGGTCACCTGGAGGCTGGTGCGCGTAAAGTAGTTATCTCTGCTCCAGCTAAAGGCGACATCAAAACAGTTGTACTTGGTGTGAACGAGGACGTACTGACTGGCGAAGAGACAATCGTTTCTAACGCTTCTTGTACTACAAACTGCCTTGCTCCAATGGCAAAAGTACTTGACGATGCTTTCGGTATCGAAAAAGGATATATTACTACTGTACACGCTTATACTGCTGACCAAAACCTGCAGGATGGTCCTCACAAAGACCTGCGTCGTGCTCGTGCAGCTGCTTATTCTATCGTACCAACCTCTACAGGTGCCGCTAAGGCTGTAGGTCTGGTATTGCCTCATCTGAAAGGTAAATTGGATGGTGTAGCAATGCGTGTTCCAATTCCAGATGGTTCACTGACTGACCTGACTTGTATCCTGAAGAGACCGGTTACTAAAGAGGAAATCAACGCTGCTGTTAAGAAGGCTGCTGAAGGTGAACTGAAAGGTATTCTGCAGTACACTGAGGATCCAATCGTATCAATCGACATCGTGGGTAACACTCACTCTTGTATTTTCGATGCGGAAATGACTTCAGCTAACGAAACACTTGTCAAGGTTGTTGGCTGGTACGACAACGAAGCTGGTTACTCTAACCGTGCTGCTGACTTGATCACTCGTTTAGGCTAAGCAAGTAAGTTTCCTAAAGAATATTCTTTGAAAGCCCACCCTGCTCCAGGGTGGGCTTTCGTTTTTTATGTCCCAGACGAACATCATTTCTAATAAAAGAGTATAAACTGACGAAGGGCATTCTTTATATTAGGCTTTCGCTATACTTTTACTTCCAGGCTTAATTACCTGATGTACTGTTTGTAGCTTTGGTACCTGTGCGTCTTATTCTCTAATTGAACATCCACTAAACCGTATAAAACATGAGAAGGATTTTAGTACCCACTGATTTTTCGGAGGAAGCACGTAATGCTTATGAGGTAGCTATCTCAATAGCTCGCCGTACAGGAGCGGCCATAAAGCTACTTCATGTGGTTGAAACACCTTATTACTCCTCTAATTTTAGTGCCACCGGTGATGTGATGCTTGGCTCCGACAACATGGAGCAGGTGTTTATGCTGCGCCTACTAGAGAGCACAAAAAGCCAGATGAATGAATTGTTGCGTAGCCTGCCACACGATGGGGTAGAAGTGGTACAAGAGGTGGATGTAGACAGGCCAATCAGCAAAATCAGGAGAACCATAAAAGAGGATAATGTTGATTTAGTAGTAATGGGCTCGAAAGGGTCAAGCGGGTTAGACGAGTTTCTGATTGGTTCCAATACAGAAAAAGTGGTACGCACAGCAGAGTGCCCGGTACTGACGGTTAAACACCGCATACCGAATTTTAATGTGCGTGAAATCGTATTAGCCTCCGATTTTAAGCGCGAAATCGGGCATGCTATGAGCCACTTTAAGAACTTCCAGGAGCTTTTTGGGGCACGTTTGCACCTGGTATACATTAACACACCTGGCGCCTTCGAGTCAAGCTCAAACCTGCGGCAGAAGTTGCAGTACACAGCCGAGAAGTATAGTCTTCAGAACTATAGTATCAATATCTATAACGATGTGATGGAGGAAGATGGCATTCTGCATTTTGCAAACGACATTCAGGCAGACCTGATTATGATGGCTACCCACGGTAGAACAGGCTTGGCTCATCTGCTCAGCGGAAGTATAGCTGAGGACCTGGTGAACCACACACGTATTCCCGTGCTGACAGTTCACTTGAAGTAACAGTAGGAGTTAGCAAGTTTAGCCTGATGCCAAACCGCGTCAGGCTTTTTTATTACCGCCCGAAAAGGGTAAATTTGTTCAGGCCAACCAATGGCTACATTATGAGCAAACGCACGAAAATCAGGTTTATCATCAATCCAACTTCTGGTCCAAAGAGCCGGATAGATGTGCCTGCCCGCATACAGGAACTTCTCGATCATGCTCGGTATTCATATGATATAGTTTACACCACTCATGCCGGCCATGCACCAGAGCTTTCCCATGAAGCGGCGAATGCAGGTGTAGAAGTAGTGGTAGCAGTAGGTGGAGACGGCACTGTAAATGAGGTGGCACGCGGGTTACTGAATACTGAAGCAGCCCTGGCCATACTTCCGAGAGGTTCTGGTAACGGTCTAGCTCGGCACCTGGAAATACCTATGGGTATAGAGGGAGCACTTCGGATACTTAATCAGGGGCATATAACAACTATAGACAGTGGTGAAATTAATGGACACCCCTTCTTTACCACTGCCGGGATCGGCTTTGATGCCTACATCAGCTCTGTATTTGCTGGTAACAAAAAGCGTGGCCTGCAAACTTATGTAGAGCTGGTTATGAAGGAGGTACGCAGCTTTAAGCATTTGCCCGTAAAAGCAAGTATAAACGGTAATGATCTAGACACCGACTGTTTTGTGATGGCCTTCGCGAATGCTGCACAGTATGGCAACAATGCTTACATAGCACCTGAAGCTGATATTCAGGATGGCTTGTTAGATGTGTGCCTCGTGCGCCGGCTGGACCTGGTAAAAGCTTTGAATTTGAGCTATTGCATGCTAACCAAACAGCTGGCTAATGCTGATAGCGCGGAGTATTTCAAAACTGAATATGTTACTGTGAAGACAGAGGAGCCGATGTTGTACCATGCCGACGGGGACTTTATGGGCAAAGCGCAGGAGTTTGAGGTAAAGATGCTGCCGCTGTCACTGAAAGTGTTGGTGCCGTAGTTAAGTTGATGATTTGAGGTTGATGTAACGTTTACCTAATTTAAAATTAAGAGTAATGCGAGATAAAAATAAGAAAGACCGCCAGGGTGTAGTGTATTCTACTGACCAGGAGTTTAATTACGAGTACGAGAATGAGCATGAGGAGGAAACGCTTCCGCCGCAACAGCAGAACCTGAAAGTAATGCTCGATAAAAAGGCTCGTGGTGGCAAGCAGGTAACCCTTATTACAGGCTTTGTGGGTACAGAGGATAACCTGAAGGAGCTTGGAAAAATGCTGAAAAGCAAGTGTGGTGTAGGCGGATCAGCTAAGGATGGTGAGATCCTGATCCAGGGTGATTTCCGTGATAAAGCTGTGCAGGTGCTGCAAGCTGCCGGATACAAAGCAAAAAAAGCCGGAGGATAATGCTGAGTATATATTTGAAAAGGTAGAAAGTCAAATTAATACTTGCAGTGGCGCCATCCGCTAAGTCATTAGTTGTCCGGTTGCGTCTGCCAAAAGGTGAATAACCTTCTAGCTCCTAAACTCTCTAACCTTTTAACTTCATAACGTATTTCTGAGGCCCTTCCATTAACCAGAAGTTAGCCGTCTGCTGCACAAACACACTACCTGCAAGTGCGGGAGCCTTGGGCGGGGAAGGTTTATAAACCTGTAGCGCTGATTGTTGCTGTGTTGTCAGCACAAAACCTATCTCCTCCAGGCGTTGCTGTAGCTGTTGGGCAGTATACTTTTGCACTGGTATGCGAAGCTCGGTACGGCGGTATAGTAGCAGCATGGCCAGGCTAAACAGCAGCGAGAAAATAGCCGCATTCAATGCAATCTCCTTTAACATGTCTACCGTGCCGTTCTCCGCAAAGCGACCATTAAGGCCATACCATACGGCAGTTAAGATACAGTACATCACAAAGAAGTATAGATTCAGCCGCACAAACCGCAGCAAAGTATAGTTCCGCATAGAAGTTTGGTAAACAGGTACAGGCACTAAGCGTTATTAATCGCTCGTTCCAAATCCTCAGGTGTATCTATGCCTATAGTTTCATGATGAGTAAGCGCAGTGGTGATATGGAAGCCATGCTCCAGCCAGCGTAGTTGCTCCAATGATTCTGCCAATTCTAAACTTGATGGCTGTAGCTGCGTTATCTGCTCCAGAATATCGGCTCTGTAGCCGTATATGCCAATGTGCTTGTAGTAAGTATGTTGTTTATGCCAGATATCGTTTGGTACGTTGCGGCAGTAGGGTATCGGCTGGCGGCTAAAGTATAAAGCCTCGCCTCTTTGGTTCAGGACTACTTTTGGCGAGTTAACATTGAATAGCTCTTCTGGTGTCTCTACTTTTTTAACAAGCGTTGCCAGTTGCGTGTGGGGCTTGTCAAAACATCTTGCCACCAGTTCGATCTGCTCCGGGTGGATGAAAGGCTCATCGCCCTGAATATTGATAATGTACTCATACGGCTTGTTGTGTAGTTTGTATGCCTCAAAGCAGCGATCGGTTCCGCTCTGATGGTTACTTCCTGTCATCACGGCCTTTCCGCCAAAACCTATCACATGTTCCAGTATACGCTCATCGTCGGTAGCTACTAATACCTCTGTTAGCCCAGACTTTTGTGCCTGTTCGTACACCCGCTGAATCATACTTTTGCCTTTGATATCGGTCAGGGGTTTGCCTGGGAAACGGGTGCTGGCGTATCGTGCCGGAATAATGCCAAGTACTTCCATTGTGCTCAAGGGTTAGGGATGAAACCCAAAGGTACACAAGAGTGGCCACTAATCCAGCGATGCGGCATCTTCACTTAACATTTGGAAGGGCTTGTACTTACTCTTCAGCTTGATGTCCGCGGGAAGTGAGCACAAGTAGGTTCGTAAGTATAAATAGGCTTAGGTAGAAGAGTCTTTTCATGGTTAGGTTATAAGGGCTATAGTTTACAGAGGCTGTTGGTATGCAAAGGGTTGCACCTAATCAAAACTTTATATTGCCTGCACAGATACAACCTGAATAGCCGGCACAACGCGGGGCTGGGGAAGCATGCCACAGCGGCGGTCTAGTGGCTCTGGCAACTGTTTATACTGTAGCAGTACCCGTGTGCTATCCTGTTGCTTATACCTATTACTAATGTCACCATCATTTTCCGGAAGGTAACGTTTCCCGTCTATACCTACCTCAAACCCACAACCATCGGCTGCAACTTCACCAGTCCAATAGAGGGTAGCAGTCTTTGTTATTGTTAAGTTCTGCTCCTCATCATGCTGGGTGGTGCTTTGGCAGGCTGAGATGACTATCAGCAGAAGAACCGGGTACCGTAGTTTCTTTATATAAACAGGTTTTAGTGCCTGCTGGGTATAATATTAGCTACATTTATTTCCTTCTTATCTCCAGTATTTTGATAGTATTGATATCTGTCATGGACATACAGGCTCGTGTAGTTTTGTTATAGTTGATGATTTTGGTTTCTACCTCAGTAGGAGTCTTTGTTTTAAATGAGTCGCTGATCTCTGACTCGTTAACAGGTTTATGTCTTACATCGCCCATCTGGAGCACGTAGCCACATCCGTCAACAGCATAGTCCCCAGTATAAATTAGCCTTGCATCAACAGTTGTTATTGTGGGGTTGCCTTCTTCGTTTTTGCTGCAAGAGGCAGAAATCGCTACAAAGCCAAGTACAGTAAAGTGCAGAAGCTTCTGTCGGAGGTTTGTCATCGGGCTCTTTTACAGTAAGATTCTTTTCAGGTAACGATGGTTGCAGTCAGGTTAAAATGACTTGTGCTACTTTGCTGAAGGCACCCTATGGAAAGTGTTAACCAGCTGTATTTCTAATCTACTGAGGCTAATTTACGCCTGCACTTTTTTTACCCGAAGCGCAAAGGTGCTGTGATCGATTACCTGAACGGTTTCGCCTTTTTCTATAAAGCCATCACGTGCCTGCGCATCGTAAAGTATGTCATCTATCATGATGCGGCCGGATGGAGCCATACGGGTATAAGCTACACCTGTTTTACCCACCAGGTGCTCAGATGTATTTGCTGAACGGTAACCTTCACGGCTGTTGAGGGTGTTACTCAAGACTACACGCTGCATGGAGCGGCTGTTAAGCAGACGCTCCCAAGTAAGACCTATCACTACAGCTGCACCTGCCATTCCAATTACTACCGACATCAGACTTTTCATCAAGTTCTCGGAGGGTACAAAAGTGAAGTCGAACATCTGGTTGTTTAGCATGACCAACACCAACGACACCATAGTGAGAACTATTCCGCTTATGCCTGTTATACCAAAGCCCGGCACTACAAATAACTCCAGCAAGATCAGGATGATACCTGCTACAAACATGAGTATTTCCCAATTTTCAGCCAAGCCATTGAGGTAGTATGGCACAAGGTATAATACACCTGCTGCAATAGCCGCTATCAAAGGAAAGCCAATGCCAGGCGTTTGTAGCTCAAAGTATAAACCGCCTATAATAACAAGCAGAAGTATGCCACTTATAAAAGGATTTAGGAAGAAGGAAATAATACGGTCTGAGGTACCTAACTCATATCGAACCACCTGAGCATCCTGCAGATTCAGTTGCTTTAGAACTTCCTCTACGTTGGAGGCAACACCATCACAAAAACCATACTTTATAGCTTCGGAAGTGGTAAGGGTAAGTACCTGCCCTACTGAAAGCGTGCTGTCTACACTTGCCTCCACCATGGCCTCAGCCAGGTGAGGGTTGCGGTTATTTGCCTCTGCCGTAGAGCGCATAATGGAGCGCATGTAACTTTGGTATTTACCTGGGGCGGCCTGTCCATCGGCACCCACTACGGTTGCTGCTCCTATGTTAGCGCCGGGCGCCATGTAAATGCTGTCGCAAGCCAGAGAAATCAGTGCACCTGCCGAAGCAGCATCTTTGTTGATGAAAACATAGACTGGCTTAGGATACTCCAGAATACGTGTCCGGATCTCATCAGCATCATTCAGAGCACCGCCAAAAGTATCCAGCTCCAGCAATACATGGTCGGCACCTATGTTGGTTGCTTCCTGCAGCGCCAACTCAATATAACGGTTAGTGCGTGGATCTATCTCAGACTTTACCTCCATCAGCAGCACTTTAGGAGCAGCCTGTTGAGCTGATGTGTAAAAGGGCAGGAGGCAAAGCACGAGCGCGAACAGGTACAAATGCCGAAGCTTTAAATAGATTTCCATAACTTTGTAGCGGGTTAACAACCTGATTCAGGAGATAATATAGTCAAATCCAAACGCATATCATACCTCTACTATTCTCATACGATTTTAAAGCTCCGGTGTGGCGGATGAGACTCGATAGCAGCACTGCCTGCCTTGCCCTGGAAGTTCGGGACCCAGACCTCCTGCTCACCAGCTTTTATACACTGGATACTGCTAGTCTTAGCCTAAGCCATTTGGATCTGCCACAGACACAAGCGTGGTGGCAAGGGCTTGAGGACGCTGAGCACGGGCTTTTATACTTGCATGGCTATGGTAACCGGCAGTTGGGGCAACATAAAGGCATTGCAGGCTATGATGAGGAGAATAAGGGCAAGGTATGGGAAACTGCAGAGCTGGCCTTTTATGGTATAGCAAAAGCTGGCGTACTGGCCTACAACCCTATGCAACCTGAAGCTCCCTTACAATCATTGGCTCCTAAAACTGGTATGGCCACTGGGCAAAGCTTTACCCAGCAAGAGGCTGCTGAGGAGGTGGCACACTACAGCCGCACCCGCTATCAGGACTGTCTCTACCCAATCTTGTATCGCGAAGGAGAGGCTTATTTTGAGCAGGTGAGGGATTTTCTGAGAGAGCAGTTACAGGTAGAACCCTTGCAGGCCTTGGAGTATGCCGAAACAGAAACTTGCCTGGTCATTAGCTTTTATCTGGAAGATACAGATGGTAGCCTGCAGAATGAATTAGCTATATTCGACCTGGAGGGAAAATTGCATCAAAAGGTGAAAATTGGGAGCAGATTAAGTGGTATTGGTTCGGATACTTTTTTTATCTTTAAGCACAATTTATATTTCATCCTGAATAAAGACATTCTACAGGTTTTTCGACTTTTAGCCTAGCCAAATATGTTACGATCTTTATTACTCTCTCTTGTAGCAGTGCCTGTACTTTCTTTTTCTGCGAATGCCCTCGATATCTCAGTAGTTCGTGATTCGGTAGGAGTGGAGCGCAAGAATGGAAAACTGTTTGTACAGCATAAGGTAGAACCTAAAGAAACGCTTTATGCCCTCTCCAGAAAGTATGGCGTTCCAGTCAACAAGATTGTAGAGGCTAATCCTAGCGTGCAGACAGCGATCAGGATAGGTGAGGTGGTACTGATTCCGCGCGGCTTTGTTTCCGTGGCGGCTACTGCTTCTACAACCACAAATGCTGCACCTGCCCCCGCAGCAAGCAACCGTACTTATACAGTAAACAGCATCGGTAATAAGCTGCATACTGTGGAGCCAAAGCAGACGCTTTACGCTGTTTCGCGCATGTACAACGTTTCGGTAGAGAACCTTAAATTCTGGAATAAGCTCCACGATAATAATATTGAAATTGGGCAGCAGCTAATTGTGGGTATTGGGGAGCCTACTCCAACCAAAAAGCCGGTATATGTGCCAGAGCCTGATGACGAGATGGCCAAAGCCAGTGATTCTAATGCCGTGGCTTCAGCTGCACCTGCTACACCTGTTACCACCACTACAGCTACGCCAACTGCTTCTGTTAACGAGCGGGTAGAGGAGGAAGAGGAAGCACCTGTTACCGGTGTGAACAGAATGATGGAGGCTGGTATGGCAGAAATGATTGACCCGAAGACTAACGATACAAACAAATACCTGGCGCTACACAAAACCGCTCCTGTTGGTACTATCATGCAGGTAAAAAATGCTATGAACGGGCAGGTGGTTTACGTGCGAGTAATCGGAAAGCTACCTGAGACAGGTGCTAATGACAAGGTGATTGTTCGCCTGTCTAAGAAGGCTTACCAAAAGCTTGGTGCTGTTGACCCTCGATTCAGAGTGGAGCTTTCTTACATGCCGTAATAAGGTATAGTATAAAATAATGAGAAGCGGAATGGTACCAGCCATTTCGCTTTTTTGTGCCTGCACCGTAGCTTTCAGTATGAAGGCAACCTCCATTTTTACATTTTACCAAAGGGCTATAAACAGCAAAGGCGACTCTTAAGAGTCGCCTTTGCTGTTTATAGAAATATATCTGATTAGTTCGGATCGTAAGCCCACTTCAGGTAAATAGAACCCCAGGTAAATCCGCCACCAAAGGCTGCTAAAATTACGTTATCACCTTTCTTCAATTGATTTTCATATTCCCACAAGCAAAGCGGAATGGTGCCGCTGGTAGTGTTACCATACTTGTGGATGTTCAGCATTACCTTGTCATTGTCTAAGCCCATCCGGTTAGCTGTAGCCTCGATAATACGTTTGTTCGCCTGATGTGGTACCAACCAGGCAACATCTTCACCTGTAAGGTTATTACGCTCCATGATCTCAGCTGACACATCTGCCATACCTTTTACAGCAAACTTGAATACCTGCTGCCCCTCCTGGAAAGCATAATGCTCACGAGCCTGAACAGTCTCGATGGTAGCTGGTTTACGGCTACCGCCTGCCTTCATGTGCAGGAACTGAGCACCAGTACCGTCTGACTTAAGTATAGAGTCCTGTATGCCCAGGCCTTCTGTGTTAGGCTCCAGCATTACGGCACCACCACCATCACCAAAGATAATGCAGGTAGCGCGGTCAGTATAATCAATGATAGAAGACATCTTATCGGCACCTACCACGATTACTTTTTTGTATTGACCAGACTCTACAAACTTAGAGCCGGTTGCCAATGCGTAAAGGAAGCCAGAGCAGGCTGCCTGCAGGTCGTAACCGAAAGCGTTAACTGCACCTACCTCAGCGGTAATCAGGTTGGCTGTGGCCGGGAAAACCATGTCAGGAGTGGTAGTAGCACAGATCAGCAGGTCTACCTCTTCAGGCTTGGTGTTGGTTTTTTTGAGCAGATCAAGCACTGCCGGTACCGCTATATGCGAGGTGCCTTTGCCTTCACCCTTCAAGATACGCCTCTCCTTGATACCTGTTCGGGTGGTAATCCACTCATCATTGGTTTCCACCATTGTCTCAAGCTCTTTGTTGGTGAGCACGTATTCAGGTACATAGCCACTTACACCTGTAATGGCGGCAGTAATCTTACTCATTAGTTAAATTGGTTAAGGTGATAAAGATTAAGGGAGGCAATTTAATAAAAAAAACTTGGCATAACCCGTTCGTTTCTTTAAAAAGAATCTTTGAACAGATTATGCCAAGTTTGATACTACTTGCGGACTAGCAGCCGCCGGAGCTATTCGCTATAGTTCTTTTGAAAGCGCTCCCAAACTTTAGATGCAATCATCTTCTGAGCTTGCATCACCATGTTAGAGATGGCTATTGGGCTTGATACACCGTGGCCAATCACCACGTTGCCGTTTACACCAAGGATAGGGCTACCACCTTCTGCTTCGTAGTTAAACTTATCAAAGAAAGGGTCTTTGATACCTTTAGAATGCAGAATATCGTACAGCGACTCAGCCATCTTCAGGATGATATTACCTGTATAGCCGTCGCATACAATCACATCAGCCTTATCGTTAAAGAGGTCGCGGCCTTCTATGTTTCCGATAAAGTTGATGCCGGTATTTGCCTTCAGGCGCTGGTGAGCAGCCTGTGTAACCGTTGTACCTTTGCCTTCTTCCTCACCGAGGTTCATCAAACCTACTTTAGGATTCTTGATGTCCAGTACATACTTGGCATAGATAGAGCCAAGCTCACCAAACTGCTCGAGAACTTCTGGCTTACATTCAGCATTAGCACCAACATCAAGTATGATGCCGTACCCACCGCTTAACTTAGGAACAAAGTTAGCGATTGGCGGCCTCAAGATACCCTCAATTGCTTTTACGCTGAACATGGCTCCAACCAGCATGGCGCCGGTGTTTCCGGCACTACAGAAAGCATCAACTTTCTGCATTTTTAGCAGGCCAAAACCTACAGCTATGCTGGAGTCGGGTTTTTGTGTCAGGGCCTTGGTTGGGTGTTCACCCATCTCAATTACCTGGCTGGCGTTAATAACTTTGATGTTATTACCCGTGTATCCATATTCTTTGAGCAGACTATTCACCACATCCTCCTTGCCAATCAGCACGATGGTTGCGCTTTCGTCTATCTCCTGAGCGGCCAGAACTGCACCTTTCACAATTGCCTCAGGTGCATAGTCACCGCCCATGGCGTCTAAAGCGATTCTCATTTACAGGGGGTGTTAAATTATACAGAACTAAAACTAAAGCAGGCTAATGCTTACTGGGCGTTCGTTGTATAATTTTTGATAGCCAGTTTGCCTTTGTGGTACAGGTCGCCATCTACCACGTAAGCATGGTGATACAAGTGTGGCGTATCTGTAGTTGGGCAAATTGCAATGGCTTTTTCAGAGAGGCCTTGGTGAGTTCTTCTCTTATCTCTTCTGGTCTTCGAAATCTTACGTTTTGGATGTGCCATTTTTAGTTAATGATTTACTTACGTTTATACTTTATACTTCTGAAATTCTTTTAGTTCAGGTTTCGGAGGGCATCCCATCGTGGGTCTGTATCATCCTCGTCGTCCTCATCCTCGTCTGCGGCAGAGTCGGTGCGGGAGCTATAGATCAGGATATCCTGCTCATTATCCACGTCGTCCTCTTCTTCCTCCACAAAACGTGGGTGCAGTTTCTTCATTGGTAGCGACAACCCGATGTAATCATACAGGTGCTGCGCAATGTTGATGGACTGCGTATTTGGCGTTATCTGCCACAGGTCATCGTCCAGCTCTGCGTTTTCCTCACCATACCTGATGCGGAACGTCGCCTGCTCATCTACCGGGTGATCAAACTCCTCCAGGCTTCTGTCGCAGGTTAAGCGTACATGACCTTTAATGTCGAAGTGGAAGGTAAGCAGCGACTCTGTCTTATCCAGCTCCACATCAGCATGAAGTTTGCCCCCAAGTATAATTTCTCCCCCAAACTCTTCAAAAAAAGCGTCGTTCAGGTCAAACTCATACTTGTGCAGCTTGTTGCTGAGCTTGGCAATGCCGATTTCGTAATCTCTTAGCTTCATCACACAAATCGACTCTTTATTGCAAGGTGCAAAATTAGAATATAATTCTGATAAATAAAATACCTTCTGCTAATTAAACCGCAGGATTTGCCTCTAACTGACGTTTACGAATAATGTCGCAGGCAAGGAACAGTGCTTCCCGGAAAGAGGTTTCATTGGCAATGTGCTTTGAGGCAATATCATAGGCTGTGCCGTGATCTGGAGAAGTGCGTACTATCGGCAAACCGGCAGTATAGTTTACGCCACTCTCAAAGGCTAACGTCTTAAACGGAATCAGCCCCTGGTCGTGGTACATAGCCAGAACAGCGTCTACCTGGCGATACTGCTGCATACCGAAGAAGCCATCGGCAGGGAAAGGACCAAACACCAGGTGACCGCGCTCTTTCATCTGCATAATAGTAGGGCGGATGATCTCCACATCTTCTGTACCTAATAAGCCCTGCTCACCAGCATGCGGGTTCAGTCCCAGCACAGCTACACGTGGTTTCAAAATGCCAAAGTCGTTGCGAAGCGACTGTAGCAGGATGGTAAGCTTACGGATAAGCAATTGCTCTGTAATTTTGCCAGGTACATCTTTGAGTGGCATGTGGCCTGTTACAGTTGCTACGCGAAGGTCACCGCTCACGAGTAGCATCAGGCTTTCAGGCGCATCAAAGTAGGAGGTAAGGAACTCAGTATGTCCCGGAAACTGAAACTCCTCCGCCTGTATGTTGTCCTTATTAATAGGTGCTGTCACCAAACCATCCAGAAAACCTGCTTTCAGGTCGCGGGAGGCAGCCAGCAAAGAGTCCAGCGATGCCTTGCCAGATTCTGGGGTTGGAGTGCCTGGAATTACCTCCAGGTCATTTTCCCAGCAGGTAATCAGGTTTACCTTGCGAGGTGCCAGTGCCTGTACAGAGTCTGTCTGCTGGTAATTGAAATGCTCTGAATGCAGTGCCTTACGCACTTTATTCAGAAGCGGCGCAGAAGCGTAGATAACCGGGGTGCAATAATTCAGAATGCGGTTATCAGATAATGCTTTTACGATAACCTCTGGACCAATGCCGTTGGTGTCGCCGATGCTAATCCCTAATTTTACTTTATACTTATTATCCATGTTTGGTTATTGGGCCAATGCGCTAAGGTAGTTGTATACTAGGCGTACGCCTGTGCCGGTAGCTTGCTTGCCACGGTAGGAGTCTTCTCCCTGTAGAAAGGCTGTGCCAGCAATGTCGAAGTGTACCCAAGGGTAGCTGGTGAACACCTCGAGGAACTTACCAGCTGTGATGGCTCCGGCATCTGCACCTCCTATATTTTTGATGTCGGCTACGTCAGACTCCAGCTGTTTCTTATACTCATCCCACAGCGGGAACTCCACAATACGCTCGTGTACGTTCTCGCCTGCCTTTTTCAGGGCTGTCATGATTTCTTCACCGGCGGTACCCATGGCTACAGAAGCCTCCTTACCAATGGCGCGCATGGCTGCTCCTGTCAGGGTAGCGAAATCCAGCACTAGTTCAGGGTTATACTTTTTGGCAAAGCAAAGTGCGTCGGCAAGTATAAGACGACCTTCTGCATCGGTGTTAAGTACCTCAACTGTCATGCCGTTAAACATCGTAATAACATCGCCTGGGGCTACCGCCTGCCCGCCTGGGCGGTTGTCGGTGGCCGGTACAAGCGCAATTACGTGCAATGGCAATTTGTTTTTGGCCACAGCATACATAGCACCTGCAACGGCAGCCGCTCCAGCCATGTCAGACTTCATAAAGTCCATGGAGTTTGGTGTAGGTTTCAGGCTGAGACCACCGGTATCATACACTACGCCCTTACCTACCAGCACGTACGGCTTACTATTTTTAGCGTTCTCCGGCTTCCACTCCATTATAGTAAAGGTAGCTGGCTCTTCGCTGCCCTGGTTCACGGCCAGCAGGCCTCCCATCTTCAGCGTCTGTATCTTTACTTCGTCGAGTACTTCAGTTTTGAAGCCTGCCTCTGCGCCCAATGCTTCCAATTCTTCGCTGAACTGGGTAGCGTTTTGGTGGCTGTGCGGCTCGTTTACTAGGTCGCGGGTTTTTAGTACTGCCTCCAGTACATTCGCTAATTCCTGCACCTGCGCCTCTGTTACCTGCTCATCGGCAATGGTTACAGTCTGCAGTGAGCTTGGCTTTGCATCTTTAGTTTTATGCTTCAGGTATGTGTAGTTGCTCAGGTAAATACCCTCTGCCAAGTATAAACTGGCTTTAGTAGCTGTTTTATCAAGTATAGAGATGCCTTCTACCTTATCAGATTTTAGCTGCTTTAGCAAAGCATGGCCAGCCTGGCGGATTGCCTCGTTGCGGGCACTCTCGGTTTTGGACTCCGGCGCCACTACTACATATACGTGGTGCGTGTAGCGGTTCAGGTTAATCAGTTTAGCCTCCCGGTCTACTTGCTGCTGCACATATTGTTGTTCCTCTGGCTGCAGCTCAGAAAGCTGCGCCACGCTGCCTGCATTCACAATAAGTGCGAAATCGGCATTTTTCGCTAAGCTTGTATCGTATTTAAGTTGTGTTGGCATCTGTCGTTTGTATCTTTGGTGCTGCAATATAGTAAGTATAATACGTAATGTGAAAAACGGTACCTGCGGCTGCAGTTTACCGCTAGCACATACAATTAAGGTATAACGGGTTTGGGCTGAAAAGTATACTTTACGGCCGCAAAACCATAAGCAACACAACGTGAGCAACGTAAGACCCAAGAAGCACCTGGGCCAGCACTTCCTGGTAGACCAGAATATAGCGAAGAAGATAGTAGAGCAGCTGACGCTGCCCGGAAACGTGCAGGATGTGCTGGAGATTGGCCCTGGCATGGGAGTGCTCACCAAATACCTCTTGCAGCACCAAGAATACCGCACCACCGTGGTAGATATAGACAGGGAGTCGATTGCTTACCTGCAACAGCATTTCCCGGAGCTGGGAGATCGTATTATCTCAGCTGACTTTCTGAAGACCGATCTGAGTACACTTTTCCCCGGCCGTTTCGCCATCATTGGAAACTTTCCTTACAACATATCGAGCCAGATTTTTTTTAAAGTACTGGAACACCGCGATGTGGTGCCAGAGGTGGTTTGTATGATTCAGAAGGAGGTAGCCGAGCGATTGGCTTCGCCTCCAGGTTCTAAGGCCTATGGTATTTTAAGTGTGCTGCTGCAGGCCTTTTATACTATAGACTATAAGTTCACGGTGCACGAGCATGTGTTTAACCCGCCTCCCAAAGTAAAATCTGCAGTAATTGGCCTTGTGCGTAACCAGGTAGAGCGGCTGGAATGCGATGAGAAGCTGTTTCATCAGGTGGTGAAACTAAGCTTTGGTACCCGACGCAAAACCCTTAGAAACTCCCTCCGGACTTACAACCTGCCTCCTGAAGTACAGGCACTTCCTGTATTTGATAAGCGGGCTGAGCAGCTTTCGGTGCAGGACTTCGTAGAATTGACACAACTAGTAGAGCAGAACATAAAGCAATAGTATGCAGGTAGAGATTACACGTGAGTATATTGAGCAGGTAGAGGCAGCCATTGAACGCAAGGACCGGGAGTTTATCCTGAGTACCATGGACGAGATGCACCCCGCCGACATCATCACGGTGCTCTACGAACTGGATTCCAACGAGTCGCGCTATGTACTGGAGCTGCTGCCTTCTGAGGTAGGGGCAGAAATTCTGAGCGACCTGGACGATGATATTCGGAGTGAGTTCCTCAGCAATTTTACGAGCGAGGAGATAGCGCGCTACATCAACCTGATGCACTCTGATGATGCGGTGGATATCCTGAACGAGCAGTCGGTGCAGACGCGGGAAGAGGTAATTGCTCATATCGATAGTGATGAGAAAGTTGCTGCCATTCTGGACCTGCTGCACTATGAGGAGGACTGCGCCGGTGGTTTGATGGCAAAGGAGCTCATTAAGGTAAACCTGAACTGGCGTGTGCGGCAATGTATTGAGGAAGTAAGGCGGCAGGCAGAGCGTGTAGCCCGTATTTATACGGTGTATGTGGTAGATGACCGTGATAAGCTGCTCGGCCGTGTCAGTGTGAAGCGCCTGTTGCTCTCTAAAGACGACACACAGGTAAAGGATATTTACAGTGAGGACGTGATCTCGATTGAGTCTTACAAAGATGAGAGTGAGGTGGTGAGCGTCATGCAGCGTTATGACCTGGAAGCTATACCTGTAGTAAACATACAGGGGCGTTTGTTGGGGCGTATTACTATTGATGACGTGGTAGACGTAATGCAGGAGCAAGCTGAATTAAGCCGACAGCTCATGACCGGTATCTCGGAGAGCGTTGAGGAAGATGACAGCGTGCTGCGCATTTCCCGCGCCCGTTTGCCGTGGCTTATTATCGGTATGGTGGGTGGTCTGCTGGCTGCCCAGTTCATGGGCTTCTATGAGAACGACATTGCCTTGCTGCCTGCTGTAGCACTGTTTGTGCCGCTCATAACAGCAACGGGCGGTAACGTGGGTATACAGTCGTCTTCTATCATTATCCAGACACTTTCCTCTAACGAGGTAATTTTCGATAACATTGCCCAGCGTTTAATGAAGGTGTTGCTGGTAGCCCTGGTAAATGCACTCATCATTTCTGTACTTGTTTTTTCCTTCACGCTTCTGTTCCGCCACGACTTTACCTTATCTATGGTGGTATCGGTGGCGTTGTTTTCAGTCGTGATGCTGGCTTCCCTGATGGGTACTGTCACACCTATGATATTAGACAAGTTTGGAATCAACCCTGCCGTGGCTGCAGGCCCTTTTATTACCACAGCCAACGACTTACTAGGGCTTACCATTTACTTTGGTATAGCGCATATGCTCTACAACTTATAAATACAGAGCAGCAGGCGGGTCAGATCACTCTTCCTGCTGCTCTTCTTTCTTTTCTTTTTCCTCCTTCATGTTTTTTACCTGCTTCACTATATCAACAGTGCCTGTTTTAGTGGAATTGATCTCGACGGTTCCGACCACTTCGCTGCGAGGTTCTATCACCATATAGCTCTTCATGGTATAAGGCCATTCCGTATCACCCGTGATCACATCAAAAGCTGCTTTTAAAGGTTTCTTCGTGTCCGAAAGTACCGGCATCTGTATTTCGGTTACGTCATGAGCCTTGATAAACTTTGTTTCTTGGGTGTTGCCTACAGAGGTCATGTAATCTTTTAGTTGCAAGTCCATTTTCATGTCCTTTATGTCAAAGGCAAACTCATTAGGGTTGTCAATCTTCATGGTCATGATCATCCCCATGCTGTCTAACCCAAAATCCTGCACTTTTATTCCTGTTACCTCCATACCTGGTAGGGCCGGTATCACCATGTCCAGTTCTTCATTAATATCAAACTCCTGCCGGCCAAAAAGGGGAACATCTGCAAAGGCTTTAATATGTGCCTGTACAGGAGCATCTTCCTTCACCTGTCGGCGTACCAGTTCCCTTGTAGTATTATGGTTCATGCTCACGGGAATTGTCAGGGTTTGTGTTCTGCCTTTCTTGGAGTCCTTGTCAAAGCCTTTCTGGCCTTTCGATACACTTGTGCCATAAAGCTGCATATCGTAGGCAAGGCTATCAATAAAAACAGAAACCAGTTTAGAGGATACATCCAACTGCACCTGTATTGTGGCTCTTTCTTCTTCTATGCGTGCGTCTGTAATGCGCATGTTGTCTATGGTCGGCGCGAGATATGAGATTAATTTTTCGCGGGGCACCAGCAGAAAGCTTAGTACAGCTAATAGTATAAAGACGCCAACAAGTATGGCAACAACTGAGAGAGCTCGTTTCATAGGTAAAGTATAAAAGTTCTGAACTGCAAGTATCAGGTATAGGCTAGTAACCTGCTACTTTTAATTAAGTACGTTAGGTTTTCTGGCTTTAGCCCTTGAGGACCAGTAATCTGTGGCAGGTGGTTCGACTCGGTGGTAAAGAGAGCAAAAATGGTAGTTTGCCATCCTCGCTGATAGACTATACTTTTACACTACTTTATAAACTAAACTAATCGCATACCAATCGTTCCATGTCAGCCCGAATACTAATCATTGATGAGCTACACCCAAGCATGTTTCCGATGCTGCAAAGCATTGGGGTGGAAGCTATATATAAGCCGGAAATAAAGCCCGTAGACGTGAGGGAAGCTTTGGCAGGCATGGATGGACTGATTGTGCGTTCAAAAATGCGTATCACGGCTGATGTTGTTGCCGAAGCAGCTAATCTGAAGTTTGTGGCCAGGGCTGGAGCAGGCTTAGACAACATTGAGGTGGAAAAGCTGGAACAGATGGGGATACATGTGCTGGGAGCTAATGAGGGAAATAGTCAGGCTGTAGGTGAGTTCACTTTAGGGTTATTGCTATCTCTGATGCGTAATATACCCCGAAGCAACAGCGAGGTAGCGCAAAAAGTATGGCTGCGTGAAGAGAACCGAGGAGAGGAGATTAGTGGTAGAACCATTGGTATCATTGGTTTCGGGAACATGGGGCAAAGCTTTGCCCGTGTACTTACCGGGTTTGGCTGCCGTATGCTGGCATACGACCGCTTTGCACCAGAAAAAATCAACCTGCCGGTAGAGCGTGTGCCCCTGGAGCAGATACAGGAAGAGGCTGATGTTATAAGCCTGCATATCCCTTACATTAAAGAGAACCTGCACTTTGCAAATGATTCATTTTTTAGGAGCTTCAGTAAGTCTATCTGGTTTCTAAATACATCGCGCGGCGATGTGGTGGACCAGCAAGCATTAGTAAACCATTTGAAAGCAGGAAGTGTAAAAGGCGCAGCGCTGGATGTGCTGGAGAATGAGAAACTGCATACATTAACGGAGCAGCAACAACAGGAATTTGAGTTTTTGGCATCGGCTCCTAATGTTATCCTGACACCGCATATTGCCGGCTGGACACATGAGTCGTATGTTAAGATTAATGAGGTGCTGGTGCAGAAGATACAGCGGCTTTTGGAGAAGCGTAACGGCTGAAATTTACTGCTTTTGATTACTATTCCTGTGCCTTTTTTACCCGTTTTTTGGGCCCTGACGTAGGAAATAGGAGAGAAAATAAATTAGGCAGCGTGTCATAAATATTTTTATCTTTGCCTAGAACAGGCGCTATGGGGGAGGAGCTTCCAGGCGTACAGAATTGCAAAAAGTCAGGCTTATGCTAAACTTGGTGGTACAGGTATATTGGCCACCGCACTGGAAAAGAATTAAATAATTTTACATATTTGGCAAAAAGAACGGTTATGCAGGCCATAACCGTTCTTTTTGTTTTTGTGTTTTAAAACGTGAAAACCAAACCATGAGCAAGATTAATTATTACACTGCTGAAGGGCTGCAAAAGCTTAAGGACGAGTTAGCAGAGCTCAAAACGAAAGGCCGTGCTGAGGTAGCACGTCAATTAGCTGAAGCACGCGACAAAGGAGACCTTAGTGAGAACGCTGAGTATGATGCAGCCAAAGATGCCCAAGGCCATCTGGAATTAAAAATTGCCAAACTAGAGGAGGTTGTAGGCAATGCCCGCCTGATTGATGAGTCTAACCTGGATTCTAGTAAGGCCCTCATCCTGTCGAAGGTGAAGATCAAGAACCTGAAAAACAACATGGTCGTTGACTATACATTAGTTGCCGAGGAAGAGGCGGATCTGGCCTCTGGCAAAATCTCTGTAAAGTCGCCGATTGGTAAAGGCCTTTTAGGTAAGTCTGTAGGCGATGTGGCCGAGATTACGGTACCAGCAGGTAAAATTGAATTCAAGATTTTAGAAATCAGCCGATAAACTATGGAACCTTCGATATTCACAAAGATTGTAAACGGAGAAATACCTGCTTATAAAATAGCAGAGGATGATCGTTACCTGGCCTTTCTGGATGTATTCCCTACAACCAAAGGTCATACTCTTGTAATACCGAAGCAACAGATTGACTATATTTTCGACCTCGACGACGAACTATACCTGGGCTTGATGGCCTTTGCCAAGAAGGTAGCTGCAGCTGTAGAAAAAGCCGTTCCTTGTAAGCGCATTGGTGTGGCAGTAGTCGGCATCGAAGTGCCCCACGCACACGTGCACCTTATTCCGCTCAACAGTATGCAGGACATGAATTTTGCCAACAAGCAGAAGTTCAGTAAAGAAGAGTTTGAAGAAGTAGCTGAAAAAATTAGAGAGGCCTATAACGCTTCTTAACATACATTTGGAATAATATAGGGAGCCGGTGCCAAAAGCGCCGGCTTTTTTGTGTACTGGTGATTTGACAGAGTTTAGTGTAGGATAGCACTCAAATACTTTTGGCCCTACATTGTCTAAGAAAGTAAGCCCGTAACTGACATTTCTGAAGTATGAGTGCTGTTGCATTGGTTAATTAGGTGAACCCACCCCTGACCTCCAGGGAGGGGGATTTTCGGGAAGATGCTTACACCCCTGAGACCTCCGGTCGCAAGTTTCGACTCTCGTCCCACTTGTCCTCAAGGAGACAGTTGCAGAAAGCAGTGGCTATTAAATTGATCCCAGTCCTTGGGCTGGGCGCCTTGTGAGATCTAAGGGTATGCTGAGCGTTAGCAAGGCAAGGAGGGAACACAGCGCGATGCCTAAGGACGAGGCCTCCCAGCCTTGAGGGTACCAAATTTAGAAGTGAAACAATGAAAGCTGTTAAGCCCAGGATGAACAGAATTTAGAAAAAACAGCTTACTTGAGGCTAAAGAGAGCGCAGCTACGGAAGTATAAAACAGGTTATAGCTCTATCAGCTACTTAAGTAATACGCTATAAAAGGGGAAGTACAAAAGTAAGATAACTTGAGTAAGTCAGGAAATAATAGATAACTACTTACTCGCTAATCTATCCGGATTATCCGTTAGAAAACTCTTCCAGGACTTACCGCCCTGCTTGGCATTATTACCTTTTTGGTAGTGGTGGCAAAGCGCCACACCAAGCGCATCTGTAGCATCCAGTAGTTTGGGAACCTCCTGTATTTTCAGGATCTGCATCAGCATACTTGCCACCTGCTCTTTAGAAGCGTTACCGTTTCCGGTGATAGACTGTTTTATCTTTTTGGGGGCATACTCTACATAAGGGATGTCGCGAGATAGTGCGGCAGCTATGGCCACGCCCTGTGCACGCCCTAGTTTAAGCATACTCTGCACATTGGTGCCGTAGAAAGGAGACTCGATAGCCAGCTCGTCGGGGAGGTACTCATCGATAAGCTGTATCATGCGGTCAAAAATTTTCTTTAACTTGATGGCGTGGTTACTGTAACTCTTAAGGTGAATAACACCAAACTGCAGCACCTGCACCTTCGAGCCAGTTACTTCGATAAGGCCGTAGCCCATAACTTGTGTGCCGGGGTCGATGCCAAGAATAAGTTTATTAGGTGGAAGTGCAGAAGAGTAAGCCATAGGGGTGCAAAAATAAGACATTATCTTGAACATCAATCTTCATAAAAGATTCCTTTTATTGCTGGGTAAGGCATTGGTAGTGGGATTAACACTGTTTCTGCTTTATCAGGCTGTTTTTACTGCACCTGATACCCTGCTGAGTTGGGGCGAGATTCTACGTCAGGCCACGCAAAGTGAGTTGAGATACCTCTTGTTAATAGCAGCCATACTTATACCTGTAAACTGGGGCTTTGAAGCCCGTAAGTGGCAGCTGCTGGGGCAAAAGCTGGAGAAAATATCTTTTCTGAGAGCATACCGAGCCGTAATGGTTGGCCTCACCTTGGGCTTCATCACTCCAAACCGCCTTGGCGACTATGCGGGACGTGTGCTCGAGCTTAAAAGTCAGCAACGTCTGGAGGCAATCGGAGCCATTTTTATTGGCAGGTTCTGCCAGTTAGTAGCCACAGTACTGGCAGGCTCAGGCGGATTGCTGTACTTTATACTAATCTTTGGCTGGCCGGTATACCCTGCAGTGTCGCTAAGCCTGTTTGTGCTACTTCTGGGTGTTTGCGTAGCCATGTTGCTGCTGCTTTACAATGCAAGGGCAATGGTAGCTGTGGTAGCAGCTATCCCGCTGCTGCGCTCTTTTGTGCCCTATGTATCCATCATGAGCACTTATACATCCAGGGAGGTGACAAAGCTGCTGTGGCTGTCCTTGGGGCGCTATACGGTTTTCCTGGTACAGTTCGTTTTGCTGCTTATACTTTTCAATATTGAGCTAAACCCGTTGCAGTATCTAAGCGGAGTGTCAGGTACCTTTTTTCTGAAATCAGTTGTGCCCTCAGTAAGCCTACTCTCTGACTTGGGGGTGCGGGAGCTGTCAGCCATGTACCTGTTCAGCCTGCTTGGGCAGGCGCGGTTACAGGTGCTAAGTGCAAGCCTGAGTCTGTGGTTGCTGAATATTGCCGTGCCAAGTGCTATAGGACTTTTCTTTGTTCTTCGCTTGCGGTTAGCCAGGAAAGGAGTAGCAGTATGAGCTGGCTTCTGCTTGCTTCCTTAGTTTCCTATACTTGGATTATTTTGAGGCGTTGGAGAGCGTGGGATAAAATGCCTGCCAGTGTAACTCCTGCTAGTTTCCAGGCTTCTACTCGGCTTACCGTTATCATTCCGGTTCGGAATGAAGCGGAGAACATACTCGACCTGTTGCAGGACCTTGACCGCCAGAATTACCCTTCAGAGCTTATAGAGGTGCTCATAATAGATGATCATTCTACTGATAATACCTCCAGTGTTGTTGATAGCTTCTGTGCAGTATCAGTACTGCAAATCAAGTGTCTTGAGCTGAGTGACTATGTTAACCATGGCGGGAAGAAAGCAGCTGTTCAGTTAGGGGTAGAGCAGGCACAGGGGGAACTGCTGGTGTTTACAGATGGCGACTGCAGAGTAGGGGAGGAGTGGCTCCGCAGCTATGCTTTTCTATATGAAACCGAGCAGCCATACTTTATCAGTGGACCTGTTTGCTTCCATCAAACCAACACTCTTTTCGAACGTATGCAACTCATAGAATTCGCCAGCCTGATAGGCATAGGCGGAGCCTCCATTGCTCTAGGTAAACCCAACATGTGTAATGGTGCCAACCTTGCCTACAGGAGAGACGCTTTTGAACTGGTGGGAGGCTTTGCTGGTAATGAACATATTGCCAGCGGCGACGATGAATTCCTCTTGCACAAGGTGCATACATCCTTTCCTCAGCAGGTTAAATTTCTAAAAAATCCTAAAGCTATAGTTTATACTAAGGCACGTAAAGATCTCATTTCCTTTCTTCAGCAGCGGGTAAGATGGGCCAGTAAGTGGAAATCTTATCAAAGCCTGCAAGTGCAACTTATCGCACTAATTGTTTTCGCCGTGAATCTGCTGCTTTTCCTGGCTATACCGCTCGCGTATTGGAGTACTATACCCTTCGAGGCCGTTTTAGGAGCTTATTTTACCAAATTTGCTGTTGATTTCTTATTTTTAAGTAGGATTACAAGCTTCCTGCAGGTGCGTAGTTACCTTTGGTATATGCTGCCCCTACAGTTCGTTTACATCCCATATGTAATTTTAACAGCTGTTTTAGGCCTGTTTGGGCGCTACAGCTGGAAAGGCCGAACTATCAGAACCTATGAGCGACAACGAGTTTGACATTCTGGATGAGCTGTATTTCGTAACAGCATACCCTGATCTTAAGAGTACTCTTTCTTTAACTGATGATGAACTTTGTGCTGCTTTACAGTATCTTATAAAGCAGGGTTATGTTAAAATACATTATCCAGACCGGGATACAGAGCATGAATTTGATGAAGATGTGTTTGGGAAGCAGTGCCATGCGTATTTTTTCCTGGCTACCAAGGCCGGTTTGATTGTACACAACTCCATTTAGAAGCATGTTCCAGCTTATTTGCTGCAGTTTTCTCCTTCCAGCCGTGGAAAGGTTTCCTTAACAGGAGATGTTTGGGGTAGAAAGTCTTTAACAGCCTTCCGGTTTATTTTAAGTTTTTCTCTTGATATTTGACTATATATATTGATTTACATGTAGTTATTGGTGGTTTGCCAGCTTTTTCCCCTACAACAAGGTTATTTAAGTTGTAATGGTTGTAACAGACCTCAGGTCCTGAGCATCCTGATAAAAGCAGACTCAAATCCAGAGATGATTTTGCAGGTTCTTAGCTTCGGACAAAACAAATATGCGCTACAATCATTATTAGTTCTAGCAAATAAAGACAGCATCTGCAGTGTCTGCTCCCAACAAGGATAGCCCAAAAGCGTATCTGTCATAGCTAACCGCAAGTCTTTTGCCTTTAGCTCACCACAGATTAGAAGCTGCTGTGGGATAGCGGCAGGAGTGTTAGGCCTAGGCGCTGCCATAAGAAGGTTTTCAGTCTTTTTGGTGTCAAGGCTGAGCTTTTTTTAGTATGTTTGCTTAAAACGTCACCCTATTGGTGCAGTTCTTTTGCCTTTATTTGGTAGAAGGCCTGCGCAGTGATTACGATTTTAATCCTGATTTCGAATGTCTGAAATATCTGTACCAAACCCACAGCAGGAGCTTAACCTGAAGAAGCTGGAGTTGTCGGCGTTGTTGGAAATCACGCAGGCGATAAACGCAAACTTTCCAGAGGGGGCGTTGTACAAAATTTACCGGTTTACTCTACTGGCTCAGTTACAGATCCAGCGCCTTACGTTGTATGTACGTGACGAAAATTGGCACTGTAAGGTATGCGCCGGTACTGATCAGGACTTCACAAAAGTGCCCCTCCCGGACGAAATGTTACAGGTAAAAGAGATTACTAAAATTTCGAAATTGCCTGTTGAGAGGAAGTGGCGCTGCTTTGATACAGTTATTCCGATTTTGCACAATGGCAAGGTGCTGGCTTTCGTGCTGATCGGTAAGATTGAGAAGTATTCGAGCAATCTGGATGCCCTCAACTTTATCCAGACAATTAGTAATATAATGTTGGTGGCGATAGAAAACCACCGGATGGCTCGGCAGCGTTTGGCGCAGGAGTCTATTCGCCGTGAGATTGAAATTGCCCGTGAGGTACAGTCTATGCTCTTCCCAAAGAGCCTGCCTAACGACAGGGACGTTGCTATACATGCCAGCTATATTCCACACTCTTCTATAGGTGGCGACTATTACGATTTTATTGAAATTGACGCCGACCAGTTTTTGTTCTGTGTGGCCGATGTATCAGGTAAAGGAGTGCCGGCCTCTTTGCTGATGTCTAACTTTCAGGCGGGGCTTCGAACCATACTGCGGCAGAATTCAGATTTAAGCACAGTGGTATCAGAGCTAAATAACCTGATCTACCGCAATGCGATAGCTGAGAAGTTCATCACTACCTTTGTAGCCATCTATAACCGTAGTACCCGCGAGCTTTGCTATGTAAACGCCGGGCATAATGCTCCAATCCTATTATACGAAGACAATTCACATATGCTCCTGAACGAAGGGTGTACTATGTTGGGTGTTTTTGATGTGCTGCCTTTCATGAATGTAGGCAAGGTGCATGTACCTGAAAAGTCTGTTGTGCTGTGCTACACAGATGGCCTTACAGAGGTATTTGATGCAAATGAGGCAGAGTTCGGTGTCGAGGGTACCATCAACTTTTTAAGACGCAATCGCTTCCTAAGCTCTAAGATGTTGCACTTGCAGCTGCTTCGCGAGATTAACCTTTACAACGAAGAGGCTACCTTCAACGACGATATTACTCTGCTTTCGTGCCGTTTTAAATAAGCCTATAGTATAGCAGCTCACTTCTGCATTTATAGTTTAAGGTGAGGTGCCTGATAAAAGTGCCTCTTTCTTCAGCAGCTCTTACACTTAACCATCAACAATAAACTCCTTGGTTCGCCTCTACAAAACACCCTGGCTTCTGAAGAAGCTGATGCCCGGTTATACCTGGCACCGCGAGGTGCAGGGGAAGGTGCTTTACCTTACGTTTGATGATGGTCCTATACCAGAAATTACTCCCTGGGTGCTGGAGCAGTTAGCAGAGTATAAGGCTAAGGCTACCTTCTTCTGTGTAGGCGAGAATGTAGCAAAGCACCAAGAGGTAGCTCAAGCCGTGCTGGCTCAAGGGCATTTACTGGCAAACCATACTTACAACCATCTGAAGGGATGGCAGACCTCACTGCCGCAATATGTAGCCAATACAGCCAAGTGCCAGGAGGAGCTTGAAAAGCTACAGCCGAGTGCTCCCAAATTGTTTCGCCCGCCTTATGGTCGCATATCCGGCAAACAGGGGCAGGCGCTACGTCAAACCTATGAGCTTATTATGTGGGATGTGCTTACCAACGACTATGATCAGTCCTTAGCTCCTGAGGTTTGCCTCCAACAAAGTATAAAAAGTACCCAAGGCGGTAGTATCATCGTATTCCACGACAGCCTGAAAGCACAACGCAATATGATGCATGCCCTGCCGCGCTATCTTGAACATTTCACCCGGTTAGGCTATACTTTCGAGACCCTATGATCGTATCTGTAGCCTACTTTATACTCTACTTTTCTCTTTTTATAGCTCTGATGGCCTTGCTGGTGTTTAACCGCAAGCCTTATACTTTAAAGTTGGGCTATCAGCCAAGGGTAAGTATACTTATAGCTGCCCGAAACGAGGAGCACACCATACTTCGGTGTCTTCAGGCCATAGAAGCGCTGGATTACCCTAAGGATAAACTCGAGGTTTTGATTGGCGATGATGCCTCCACGGACACAACCCGAGTTGTTGTGGATGCCTATATCCAGGACAAACCTCAATATACCTGCATCACCATTACCCACACTTTGGGTAAGGCCAAGGGCAAAGCTAACGTGTTAGCACACCTAGCTAAGTTAGCCACAACAGACTTCTACTTTTATACCGATGCTGATATAGCTGTGCCCCCGGGGTGGATAAAAGCCATGTTATCCGAAATGAGAGAAGATGTGGGTGTAGTAACCGGTATCACCACAATAGAGGGCAACGGTTTTTTTGCCAAGTTGCAGGCTATGGATTGGCTTTATGCCCTTGGCTTAATGCAGGTGGTATCGGACCTGGGGCTGCGGGTAACTACTATGGGTAACAACATGCTGCTGCGCCGGCAGGCCTATGAACAGGTTGGCGGTTTTGAGGGGATAGATTTTTCTATAACCGAAGACATCGCTATTTTCAATCAGGTACTGAAGCGAGGATGGGGGTTTCGGAACATTTATAACAAGTATGTGCTGGCACTCTCTACTCCAGCCGCTACCCTTTCTGCTTATTTGCAACAGCGCAGGCGCTGGATGCGTGGTTCCATGCATTTGCCGCTTTACATGGCTATCATATTTATACTACACTCGGCATACTACCCGGTACTGCTGCCTTTCTTTGCCTACACCTCTGTAGGTATCATGCTTGCCATTTTTACTTTCAAACTACTGCTGCAAAGCGTGTACCTGCATATTTGTATGCGCCGGGTAGGCCATAGCGCCTCCTGGTGGATGTACATTTGCTTTGAGCTGTATATGGTGGTCTCTTCTGTTATTCTCATCATCTACTTCTTTTTACCTGTTAAGACACAGTGGAAGGGCAGAAAGTATTAGATCTTGTTGTGTTTAGAAGTTAGAGGTTTAGGAGATGTATCGATTTGATCCTTCTAATTCTGTAAATCATGGTTTGGCAACTCATCGCCCATCAAGTATAAATTCCCTAACTTGCGGCTCCAAAACAGAAGTAGCAATACATTGGTTATTGACCAGTGTTAAACAATAGCTGATACATGAATTTAATTGATTCCCACGCGCACATTTATTCTGAAAAGTTCAACGCTGACAGGGCAGAGGCAGTGGAGCGTTCTACGCAGGAAGGGGTAACTAAGATCTATATGCCCAACATCGACCACACTTCCATTGATGCTATGCTGGAAGCGGAGGAGAAGTATCCGGATGTATGTATTCCTATGATGGGACTTCACCCTACTTCGGTAGATAAAGATTTTGAGCGTGAGCTTTACGTGGTAGAGGAGTGGCTAAATAAAAGATCTTTCGCCGCAGTGGGGGAGTGCGGCATCGACCTGTACTGGGATAAAACCTTTTTGCCACAGCAGCAGGAGGCCCTGAAGGTGCAGGTAGAACTGGCAAAGAAGCACCAGTTGCCCCTGGTGCTGCATACCCGCGATTCTTTCGATGAGGCTTATGAAATAGTCTCGGCTGCTCAGGACGGTACCCTAAAAGGTATCTTTCATTGCTTTAGCGGAACAGTAGAAGAGGCAGAGAAAGTGAAAGAGTTGGGATTTCTGATGGGTATTGGCGGAGTAGCCACTTTCAGGAATGGTGGCCTCGACAAAGTGTTGCCGCACGTGCAGTTAGAGGACCTGGTGCTGGAAACAGACTGTCCTTACCTGGCGCCTATGCCTCATCGTGGTAAGCGTAACGAACCGGTTTACTTGCCGCTTATAGCGCAACGTGTAGCTGATCTGCTGAATAAACCTATTGAAGAGGTTGCAGAGAAAACAACTGCCAACGCCCTTAACCTCTTTAAACTGTAGCCATGGAAATAGTAAAAATTGATATAGATACTGCTGCACCTGATAATCCGGAGGCTTCCATACTTATTATTTATACTGGTGGTACGATAGGGATGGTATTCGATGATGAGCACAAGCACCTGGTGCCGTTTAATTTCAGCCAAATCATACAGAAGGTTCCTGAGCTAAGGCAGTTCAACTTCCTGCTTACCGTGGTAAGTGTAGAACCGGCCATAGATTCGTCTAACGTAACGATTGCAGACTGGCACATTATGGCCCGCCTGATAGAGGAGAACTATAGTAACTACGATGGCTTTGTAATCCTGCATGGCACCGATACAATGGCCTACAGCGCATCTGCCTTAAGCTATATGCTGGAGAACCTGCAAAAGCCTGTGATCTTTACCGGAGCGCAGGTTCCTATAGGTAGAGTGCGTACCGATGCCCGCGAAAACCTTATATCGGCACTCCAGATTGCGGCTACCAAGGTAGATGGCAGAAGTGCGGTGCCTGAAGTATGTGTATACTTTCACAATCTCTTACTGCGCGGAAACAGAGCCAAGAAGGTTGAAAGCAGCCAGTACAGCGCCTTTAAGTCAGAGAACTACCCATCGCTTGCTAAGGCCGGTGTAAACATAGACTACTTTTGGGGAGCTATAGCAGACCATAGCGAGCAACCTTTCCGGGTGCATTACCAGATGAACGATCGCGTGGCTATTCTCAAACTCTTCCCGGGCATTACCCCAACAGTGGTGCGCAGTATAGTTGAGGCTCCGGGTTTAAGAGGTCTGGTGCTGGAAACTTTTGGCGCTGGTAACGCCCCAACCGCACCTTGGTTACTGGATCTGCTCAGAGAAGCCGTGCAAAGAGACATTCTGATAGTAAATGTTTCGCAATGCGATGAAGGAATGGTACGCCAGGGGCACTATGAAACAAGCAGATACCTGCTGGAGATGGGTGTGATTGGCGGTGCGGACATTACCACAGAAGCTGCTATCACTAAACTGATGTATGTACTGGGCCAGGGGCTGGAGTACAGCAAAAGTGCGAAGTTGCTGGAGCAAAACCTGCGCGGCGAGATAAGCCTTTAAAAGTATAGGGGAACATATATTTGCAGATGTGCTGCCCGTTGCCGTATATTTGCATCACCATTTAGAGAGTTGTCCGAGTGGTCGAAGGAGCACGCCTGGAAAGTGTGTATACCCCAAAAGGGTATCGAGGGTTCGAATCCCTCACTCTCTGCAATAAGATACAAAAGATCAAAAAGCCTGTAAGTGTAAACTTACAGGCTTTTTTGTTTTGGCTGCCTTAAGAAGTGAGGCTTCTCGTGTCGGCATAGCCCCCCTGTCGCTTATAACTACTATCATCAGGTTGTTGCTGCATTTTAAAACTGTGAGGGTTTTTGCTATATTAGATTAGCTAGATATAAATAGGCAGTAGTGTAGTAGAGATACAGATGCAGATAAGTGTAGCTTATTAACTAATCCTTAATTTATATGCCCTGCTTCTACCTTACAAAGGACTAACTGAGATGAAAACAACACTTAAAGAAGTAAACCCTGAGCAGAAAGAGCTCAAGAAGAAAAGCTTTCTACGTGAATGGCTAGATGCCATTCTTTTTGCTGTGGTTGCGGCGAGCTTAATCCGATGGGTAGGCTTTGAAGCTTATACCATTCCAACATCTTCTATGGAGAAGAGTCTTTTAGTAGGGGACTTCCTTTTTGTAAGTAAACTTCATTATGGTCCAAGAACACCTGTTACACCACTTCAGGTGCCACTTACGCATCAGACAGTATGGGGAACAAGTATAAAATCGTATTCTGATGCCATTCAACTACCTTCTTTTCGTTTACCAGGATTCTCCGAAATAAAGAATGGAGATGTAGTTGTGTTCAATGTGCCCACAGAAGAGCAGCACCCATCAGACCTTCGCACCAACTACATTAAAAGATGCATAGGTGTTGCAGGCGATACCGTCATGATACAAGACAGGCAGGTTTATATCAACGGGAAAGTTTTTACTACGCCAGATAAGGTTCAGTATAAGTATTTAGTGGTGCCTGAACAGCAGCTAAGTCAGAAGTTCTTTCGGGATAGGAATATACGTGTGGAGGAAGTAGGGCTGGTTGATAAAGGGTATGTTATGGATATAACCCCAGAAGAGGCTAAACAGCTAAG